>JBGCFL010000212.1:0-24721 GCA_045106975.1 Ekhidna sp.
TCCATCATTAGAATACACGACAGATCTCATGGAAATAACTGTATTGTCTGCTGATGGAGGGATAGGTCTGTAATAGTGATTAAATATAGAATCCCCTTTTTCTTTTGCTAAGCCTTGCTCTACGGCTCTAACTTCATACAAGCCTTGAAGTGCGTTGTACACACCTGCATAGATATCTCCATTGTAGTCCTTACCTTCATCTTTATATCTTTCATTGAACAAGTAAGCCTGTCGCGCCACAATGGCTTTCAACTCTGCCTGATCCCTATCCTCTGGCAAAATCGTTTTGGCCTTGATTGCCATCGATTGTGCAATAGCTTGATATCTAAGGCGTTCGGCTTTTAGTCTTTCAAGATCGGCAAGCGCTTTTGCTTCATTTGCTAATTCCTCATTTGCTTTAGCAATTCTAGCTTGCTCTTGAGCCTCTTTTGAAGCTTGAAAAGCTTCGTCTTGTGCCTTTTTTGCTGCAATCTCTTGGCGTTTTGCTTCGTCTGCAGATTTAACCGCCAAAAGACGTTGAGCCTCAGCATTTTCTTTCTCTAATTCAGCTTGATTTTGCGCTCTAATTGCTCTTGCCGCTGCTTCTTGCGCTTCATCAGACAACTGTTCAGCATTCTTACGTAATACTTCCGCTTCCGCTTGAGCTAATTTAGCAGCTGCCGCCTCTCTTTCTGCATCATTAGACCTAATTTGACCATATATAACAAAGGTGAGTGAAACCAACACTGCTATTGACAATAGAACAGCGGTCATTCGCATTCTTTTAACTTGTCGTTTTTGAAGGATTTCTTTGTTTTTCTGTTCCGACAAATAAGCTTTCTCAGAAGTTTCTAAGAACACGATTGTTCTCTCAAATGCAGGATTATACCGCTGACCCCAAACGAGTGTAGGTCTATTTTCTTCTCTCCAGTTCAAAGCCAACTGTAAATCTGGCATTTGCCACAATCCAGCTTTCCCTTCTTGGTATCTCTCAGAAGCCTCCGAGAGCTTCATATACATTTCTGCTGCTTTGGACTCTTCGTCCAACCATCGTTTTAGGCGTATCCAAATACGCATTAAACTCTCGTGAGAAATATCTATGACCGTATCTGACTCTAACCGAACACCGAAAGGCGGCATTAACAATGACCTTCCAGGCTCTCTGAATCTTTCTACCACACGTGTGATTTCATCTTCACTCACTCCGGCAATGGCTGCCATTGTACCCATCTTAGTTGGGCGTCTGATACCTTGATTTTCTGAACCACGCTCAGTCAACGACTTGAACATGACCTCACAAATTTCTTTTTCACGTTTGCTCAATGAATCAAACGCTTCATTGGCGTGCATAGAGAGTGCTTCTCTTAGCGTTCCAATGGCATTGTAATGTCTAAGATCAATGGGCTCTCCTACTTTCCTGTTGTCTGTCCAGTAGGTCCAAGTACGCATCAAAGCATGCTGAAGAATAGGAAGCTGATCAGGGCTATCTCCCACGTCATTAAGCAACTGCTGTGTCAGTCGTGGAGCTACTTTACCACCTCCAACTGCAATTGGTCCTTCGATAGCCACTCTTTTTTGATCTCTCGTCATTTGAGGAATCAAATAGTGGGAATCATTAATCATCTGGGTAAGGTCAGGAAACTGAGCACACTCTCCGATGAAATCAGATCGCATGGTTAACGCGATATAAATAGGTTCGTCGTATTGATGTATTGCTTCTAACAAAAGGTTAACGAATGCCGAAGACTCATCTAAATCTGATGTCTCAGATTCTAACTTTCTATATCTAAACAGCTCTTCAAACTGATCGACCAATATTAAGACATTCTGAAAGTCATCCGTTTTAAGCTGACGAACTACCTCTACTAAACCGAGTGAACTACTTCTTAAAACAGTACTGATAATTGTTTTACGAATAAGCTTATCTTCTTCACTTAAATTCGCATATTCTCTATCACGAATAAGCAGTGATTCAGCTAGATTATCAATTGGTCCACCGCCGGGACGAGTCACTACAATTCTCCAATTGGAACCTGCATTCGTCATGAAACCTCCATAAAGGGTAGGAATCAGTCCACAATACATCAGGGAAGATTTTCCACTTCCTGACGCTCCTAGAATTGCAACAAATTTATTTTCTGAAAGCTTATTTAGTACCTCGTCACTTTGACCTTCTCTTCCAAAAAAGAGATGACTTTCTTCTATACCAAACGGTCTAAGACCTGGGAAAGGATTGATTAACTGTGTAATATCAACGATATCTTGAACTTCCTGTTCTTGAATATCTACATCTTTTTCGCTCATCAGCTTTCTAGTTTAGTTAGAAAAGGCTTTAGGTGTTCGGGTTCAAAATTAGCATTGTTCCCTAACACCATTGTGTTATTCTTCTTGTAGTGCTCTAAATCCACCTCTTTCTCTCCCATGAAATATACTCCTTTAGCCATGAATGGCTTTTCCCTACCAAAACCAGGCGCCTTTAATAAGTCCTGTAATTTGGTTCTTATCCATTCTTCCGTACTCTGCCCATAGTATATCATAGAGGCATCACATCTTCTCAAATTTTCTTGATGTATGTAACGTAAATCTACCAAATCACCTTCATAACTAGGAGCAACTACGTTGTAGCCTTCTTTTTTAAGGTAATCTTTGATATCGTCAATGTTTGCAACGTCTCTTTTATCAGCTATAAGATAAATCATTTTTGACGTATCTTCCTTTTTAACAGGATTGTAACCTTTGATATCTCTGTGAGAATTGAATCTACCACCTGTTACCAGCTCTTCTCGCACTATCGTTTTCAATTCCTGAAGAGTTATTTGCAAAACTTCTGCTTCTTCTAAAGATGCTGCATCACTTTTCAAATCCTCGATAAAAATCTTTTGACGTTCAGTTACGTTTTTCAAATCTGGAGAGACCCATATTAACCTACTGAACAATGATTTATCTTGGTCTTTAAGGTCTTTATTTTTATCGACCATTTGATATGTATGATCTGAAGCTACTCTATTTTGAATATCAACAACAGACAACTCCGAACCACGTGGTTTATATCCATAATCCTCACCAACTAGATGTATAGACAATCTACATCGATCTAAATCTTCTCTAACCATGCGATCAAGCGCCTTCGATTCTTTAGGCAGTGAGTGATCAGGCAACACTTTATATCCGTGTCTTATGAGTTCTCTTTTGATAATGTCCCTTTGAATTACCATGTCAACTCCAGTACTCGCCAAATAGACCGTCTTTTCTCGTGGTATATTTAAATAACTCCCATCATCAGCAGATGATATTCTTGCATTGAGCACATGATTGATATCATATGCCATATCAACTAACTTCATCCAATAACTCCTCTCAGCATCACTCCCAAAGAATCGTGTAAACTCCTGAGGATCGCCCGTTAAAGGATCAACCAAATAAAAATCATAGGTAAGTAAATCTTCAAGCTCTTCAAAATGTTCATCAGAATCGAAAGGCCTTTTTAGTATCTTAAAAATCCTAGCTACTCCATCTGCAACCAGCTTATTCTCCTCTTTCCATTTCTTTCCAACCTCATTTAGAGATTTTACAACATCTTTATTTCCTGCAAGACTTGGTGTTACAAGAGCAATTATTGCTGTGAAATCGTCAAGATTTACCTCATTAAAGTATTCAGTGCTAACAAGCTTTATTTCAGTGTTTTCACGTGAAATTTGATACATTAAGGTAGTCAGAAACTTATAAAAGTTACTAACCCATCCTTTCATTCCCCCTTCTAGAGCTTGATCGTCTTTATCAGAGTAAATTAACGCTATAGTCTGATTACTGCTCATCTTTGAGAATTAGAAAAATTAAGTGAAGGCGAATCATTTTTTTCATAAAAATACATCTTACTGTTTTAACCGAATAATGCTTCTACTATTTCCGGCTCTTCTTTCTCTTTGGTTTCATTTAAAACATCTACCCAACATTCCAAAATTTCCATATGTCGTGACATAAGATTCAAAAGCTCTTCTTTTCGAAGTAGCAATAGGGTACATTCATTTCTTGTCAACGCTGTAAATGCAAATGGATCTGTCTCTACAAGATTCTTTTCTCCAAAAACATCTCCTTCACCTAATTGACCTACCTTGTTGTCACCTTCATAAATATCAATATCACCGTGTAGAACAACATACATTGGCTCCATTCCACTATCGCCCTCTCTGACGATAGTTGTTCCCATTTTTACTTTAACTTCCTCGAATTGCTCTGCTAAATAAGTAACTAATTCTCCAGAAAGACTCTGCAACAAATCAATTTTCTTAAGAAGTACGACTCTTTCGATCAAGAGTAACTTTTGATGATATTCTTCATCTTCGTCTCTAAATACAGGAGGCAAAATCGCTCTATCCAATTCCTTTTTTGTTACTGCCTTTAAACGCTTTGTATGTTCATGATAGGCTTTTTTGTCTATGGTATAAATTACGAATCCAGCAGTCTGAAGTAGCAATGGATCTGGATTGAATAAATTAGCTATCAAATCAGGAGTTACCTCTTTTCCTAATTGACTAATTCGATACATACTTAGTGCTTTAGTAAATCGGTTAATTCGATTATAATCACGATTAATTATTTGTAATAGGAGGTCTTCATAAGAATCAAAATCCTCGGGAGGGTAATTTACCTGAAGTTTTGCCAAACGCTCTTGCACTTTCAGCTCATCCATGACAGGTAAAAGCTTGGGCTTTAACTCCTCTTCGATAAATATATCCATCATCTCAACAGCAAAGGTGATACTTTCCGAAGTACCATTTTGGATATTTTCTTTAGCGAGAAGTACGCTTTGCGGGTCGTAAATCATACCCAAAAGCATAAATATATTGTCGTAATTCTTTTTATCTTCATCCACCATAGCCTCAAAAAGCATCTGATCAATTTCATGCTCTCTAGGTATTTCAAGTCCTGATTTGATGTTCCATGCAATATCTCCGATCTCTCCTTCTACTGCAATTTTTATTCTTGCCGCCTGGAAATCTTTTCCAACAAAACCAGTATAACTCAATGAAAGCAGAAGCTGTGAAACTATCTTTCTATCGGGGTAATCAATTTTCTTCCAAAGTAGCTCCGTCGCTGCTCTCCCACCCACTCGTCCTAGCATTTGAATGATTCGAATCATAGTAGCATGATGCTGACCTGTCTTATAAAATGCAGTATCCAATGTATGAAACGCGGTATCTCCTGCTGCTTTCAAAGCAGACATGGCAGAATTACCATATGTAGATAAATGTAAATTTTCTATGAGTATTGGCCACAATTCTGGTCTCTTTACCTTTCCAGCTGAAATCATTGCCGCAGTTCGAACAAGAGGATTAATATCTCGCATCAACTCAACGACGTAAGAAATATGACGATCTTCAGAAGCTTTTGACAATAGCCTAGCTCCTCTAACTCTGTCTTTGTACTCAGTGGATCTGACAAGCGCCTTAATATTGACATCCGTTAATTTGAACTCACTCGCCTCCTTCATTAGTTGAAATGACTTTGTAGCCACCTCCAACACATTCTCGTTTCCTTCGGTTTTTAAATCTTTTTCTACTATTTCAAGCGCTTCCCAGCATAATCTTTCACCTAACTTTTTGTAAGCATAAGACCTAACTTCAGGTGATCTGGAATTCAATAAATCGAGGAGAGCAAACTCAAATTCTATGGGCTCTAATTTCTCGAAGATTTTAAGACCATTAATGACTCTTAAGGGGTCTTTAACTTTGATTTCTCTCTTAAGAATACTAATCGCGTTCTTATCATTTCTTTTTCCTTCATCTTCTAAGCCTGCTTTTTGACTTTCAAGGGTAGACTTTAGCGTTTTTTTGTACTCTTCGAATAGTTTTCCGGACAAATACACGACAATACCAGCTAGCACCAGAATAAAATAGGAATAATGGATCAATTTGAAAAAGACTAAAAGCCCTAATGCCATTTGAAAAGCACCTGCTACAAACACGGCTATTTCATTTACCACCCCTTCAATTCGTGTCTGAATATCAAATCTAATTTTAATATCTAACGGTAAGAAAAATAGCTTAAAAGCCGGATTTTCTAGCGCATCCTTTAATGATGCAGTAAATAATTTACCTACGGCAACTAAGACGAAGAATAATATGTAGTCATTGTTTTTAACCTCATACTCAAAGAAATGACCTGCTATAATTGCTCCAATTGTAAACAATCCCAATATCAAAGGCATGGTCATAAGAGCTATCTTCAATCCAAATTTTCCAATAATAATATCATTGATAAAACTTTGAATAAGGAATGAAACGATTATCACAGTCCCTGAAAAGAAAGAAAGAAAATTGGTCAATTCTGTCTCGTCAGTATACATCGTTTCCGTGGCACTCAAAAAAGTGTAATTCACAAAAACAGAAGCACCCATAGAGAAAATTAGAAAGATAGATAGTAAACGGAGGTATTTATCTTTGAAAAGACTGACGAAGCTCACCTTCTTTACATCGGAACCTGTTATGTTTTTTGTTGCCTTATCAATATTGAAATTGAGTGTTAAAAGGAGTGTGAAAATAAAAACACCCACTGAAGCTATGGCTGAAGCTACTAGCAAATCGTAAGTCTCATCGATGAGGTTCAATTCTTTCATTAGTGGAATGCTAAAGAAAGCGAGCATGGTTGCTAATAATTGCCCCGTATCAATACCCCCAATGATTCTTTTAGATTGTCTTAGATCAAAAATTCTACCAAATAATCCCCAAAATCCAAGCAAAGTGATTGAAGTCACTGGACCAATCATTACAAACAAAATGAATGGGAGAATTTGAAATTCGCCAGTAATTCCTTCATCATATCCAAGAAAAGTGAACGAGCCCCGTAATGATGTAATAAAAACAAGAATTAAGAATGTTGTAGACAGAACAAGAGTTGAGAAATTGATCTTTTTCTGCAAATTGACAAAAAGAACAGTGGAGAGAATACCAGCAACACCCGCAGAAAAGAACGCAACAGGCAGCCACTCATCGCCAAGCACTGTAAGAAAAAGAGTTTCAGCTCCAATCTGGTAAGTTGCAATAAGAATCCCCATAAAGAATCCTTTTCCAAGCAAAAGCAACATTTGCTTCTCTTCGCCGCTTTCTCCGCCTAGAAATTTTAATAATGCTTGAATCACTTTGGTGAGTATGTTAGGGTAAAGTACAAGTTACGTATAGTTTCAATATTATAGGGATTTATACCCTGCACATTAAAACATGCACTCTTGATTTAAGGGAAATATCCAACTATTTCTTCTTTTTCTTACTTTCTTTATTTGTACTTCCTCCCTTTCGCTTCAAGTCTGCGTTGTATCCAAGAAGGTAACCGATAGAGATACTAGCATAGTTCCTACTGTATTCCCAATTTTCCCTGTAGTAGTCAACGTCACTTTCTTGACCATAGATATTTCCATCTGCTTCAGAGTTTTGAGCCATATTACTGTGACTCCATGTATATCTAAAATCTATCATTATTCTTGATCCATTTGGCAAGTCATAGAGAAAACCACCTCCAACATTTAATCCAAATTGAAGAATGTTTGGTTTATCCACTAATAGATTTTGAAGTTCTAAGCCACTCCCTGAGGACGATTCAACATCACCCGTTTTGGAAGAATTAAACCTGAGTTTGAATTTATATGGCAAAGCACTAAAAGTTGAATCATTAGGATCCGTGCCAAAAATAGCTCCCTCATCATTTTGCTGTAAATCACTCTCTCCTTTACCTCCAAGCCAGAAACTCAAACGGGGACCTCCATTCGCATAATACTTCAAAAATCCTTTCCCCATTGTAACTCGAAACATGATAGGCACGCTGATGAAATGATTAGTCATTTCTACGGTTTCAACCGTTCCATTGGTCAACTTATCTCTCAAAGTTTTTCCTAAACGCTCATAGTTTAGTTCGCCATAAGCAGAAAACATATCTGTTGCTGTGTAAGCAAACGCAACTCCTCCTTGAAAATTAAGATCATTATCAATATCGTAAGAATCACGATATTCTTTATCCTGATAAACATAGCGGTTGTAACTAATTCCAGCCTTTGGACCGAACCAATACTGTGAAGAAGCAGTAGTGGCTATGAGGAGTGTGAGAACAACTAAATAGCTTCGCATTTGCACGTGAATAGTTTCAAGATTTAATTGTAATGATACTAAATACTCTGAAGTCTTTTAGAGTCATTCGCCCAATATTATCAGATATTAGTTCAAAAATGACGTAATCTATCGATATTAAACTCCTAAGTCAATTACCGTAAGTTTGTTACGGGTAGTGATTAAGTATAATTATTTTGATAATTTAGAGTTTAATCTACCAAAGAAATCCATCTTTTGAGACAATTGACACATATTTATATGGGAGTTTTTAGAGAATTTAAGATCCTTTTATCTCTAGGATTTTTATTTTTAATTCCTTTCTTATCCCAATCTCAACAACCACAAGTCTACAATCAATTTTTTATGAACCCATACATGTACAATCCTGCATATGTAGGCGTGGAGGGGCATACCGTTCTTTTTGTCATGTATAGAAATCAATGGAGTAATATTCAAGACGCTCCAAAGGTAACACATGCTAGTTTTCATGTTCCGCTCAAAGGAGGTATAGCTCTCGGTGGTGCTGCGTTCAATGTTTCTCAAGGTTTATTAACCACTTCTGCTGCAAAATTCACAGCTGGCTATCTTGTTAATATTGACAGAACTCATTTTTTAAGGTTCGGAATGTCTTTGGGTGGTGGAATGAATGGACTAAATATTTCAGAATTTGATTCTCCTGACGATGAGGCATTTAATGGATTTAAAGATCAAAGTAGCTTTTTGATTGGTGACTTTGGATTAACCTATCATTTTGGACACTTTAATGTGGGCGTCTCAATCCCGAACCTATTCTCCTATAATCCGGTAACTCAAAAAGAAATATCTGTAGGTAGCTTCTCTCCTACTGATAACATTCTGTTCAAAATGAATTACAGAGGACACATCAATGATGACATTGCTTTTGAACCTCATCTTATATATAGGTTCAGTGATGTAATTCCTGACCAATTAGAGGGAACCTTAATTGCTCACCTGAAGCATCTTATTTGGGTTGGTATTTCCTACAGACAAGTTGACGATTCCTTTATTAAGGATGCTGACATAGTTGGCCTTTTTGGAGCAAAAATTAAGGAGAAAATAGGGATTGGATTTGCTTATGAGATTGGAGCCGCTAATATATCGTCAGACTTAGGACCTACACTTGAAGTTAATATTGGCTATCATCTAGGAACCAAAAAAGATCATGCCGAACACGTTTCTTCGTTTATTAAGAGTCATAGAGTTTCTGCTGAGCAAAGAGCTAAACAAGCTCAAATTGAGAGACAAAAGCAATTGGCTGCATTGCAGGCTAGTAGACCAAAAGACGAAGAAAACGAGGACGAGTTAAGCATTGCAAAACCTGGTAATTCATCAACACTTAAAGAACCCGTCCCAGAAGTAGAGGCCGAAAATGAAATCACTCCTGAAGAAAGCGTAACTACTACGGAAAAATCCGACTGGGATCATCAAGAAGATCATGAGGAAATGACAAGAACAAATGAGCTTGGGGAAGAAGAGACTGGTATAAGACTAGAAAAACCTGATGGCTCAGGAGTTGTTTTGAGTTGGGTTCCAACAGAAGAAGCTGAAACGATGGAGGTAGCATCAGACGGTCACTTGGAAAGAGAGTTGGAAGACGGCACAACAGAAGTTGGCATTAAGTATGAAAAAACGAACGATGATGGAAGTGTAGAGAATATTATAAAATGGGATAAAGTCATCAATGAAAATCAGGCAGAAGTTATTGCAGCAAATCCAGAATTGACTGAAACTGAGCATAAAGAAATTGAAAAAGGAGATCCTCAATTAACCGATGACTTTAGAAGTCATGAAGAGCTTTCCAAGGCAGCTGATCATGCGGTAGTTCAAAGAGGAGATCACATACTTGAGCTTCCTGCTGGAAATTTTGTAATCGCAGGTGCTTTTTCTTCTTTCCAGCATGCTGAAGATTTGAGTGATGACCTTTTTCAGCAGGGATTTCATGACGCTATCGTTGGTTACTCTTCTGCAAGAGGATACTATTATACAGTCATCTACCAATCTGGTAATGTGGATCAGGCCAGAAGGCGTAAAAACGAATTAAAAAAACAACCCAAATTCAGCGAGGTTTGGGTTCTTCAAGTAACAGACTAATGAGGATACTAATACTATTACTTTTATCTATTCCTTTAATTGTGAATGGTCAGAGACCTATAATTAATAGCTTCTCTCCTACCAATATTGAGGTCAATCAAACTGTTACAATCTCAGGCTCCAATCTATCTGGAGCTAGAGTCTTTTTTGGAGGAGTAGAAGCCACGGTAAGTTCAAGCACCGCTAATACCATTAAGGTCTTAGTCCCAGCTGGAACTAGAAATGACGCTATTACTGTGTTGAATAACAATCTAATCACACAATCAAGCAATCAATTTTTCATTGCTTTTAGCGGGGAAGATATTTCCAATTATGCTGATGAATATCTACTCTCCACAGGAGAAGTTGATGGATCTGATATCTGCTTATGTGATCTGAATGGGGATAATCTGAATGATGCTATCATTGCTCATAATATCATCAATAATGTAAACAATAATTTAGATAGTGAGATTACGCTTTTTCAAAACCAAAGTACTTTTACAAATACGCAATTCACAAAAGTCGCTAACATAAACAATGACGAAAATAATGGTGGGTTTTCTGCTGTTACCTGTGGTGATATTGATAATGACGGAAAGCCTGATGTGATTTTCACCACAAGTAATAATCAAAACACTAAACAGATATTTGTTTACAAAAACACAAGTGCTGCAGGAGTTAGTTTAACTTATCAAAGTAGCTTGTCACTCAGCTTGCCAGCTTCAAATGGAATTAATAGAACCCCAAGAA
Organism: Ekhidna sp.; assembly: GCA_045106975.1. Taxonomy (GTDB): domain Bacteria; phylum Bacteroidota; class Bacteroidia; order Cytophagales; family Cyclobacteriaceae; genus Ekhidna. Next base: position 10,923 of record JBGCFL010000212.1, read on the forward strand.
AAATCAAGATCGCTGACATAGATGGTGATGGCAAGTCTGATTTAGTTGTTGGTAATACCTTAGACAATACGATTCATGTTTTTAGAAATACCACAAGCGGAAGCACAACTAGTTTTGAGAGCCCCACTGAAATCATAGTTCAAGGAGCACAATCCACAGGAACAATTGGCGTAGCAGATCTGAATAATGATGGGATGCCTGATATTGCAACTCTTGGTTTTGATGTGAACAATAGCGGAATATTTATCTTGAAAAATACCAGCTCAACCGGACAGATTAGATTTGAAGTAGAAGAGGGAATACAACAAAATTCCGGTAGATATAATCTATCGCTCGGTGACTTTGATAATGATGGCTTAATTGATTTAGCTGCAACAAATAGACAACTTAAAAGAGTCAGGGTTTATAAAAACAATAGCACTAATGGTGATATTTCTTTTCAGTCAAATTCTCCAACTACCGTTAGTTTATCTGAAGCAGATCCATGGGGAATTGATATTGGAGATTTAAATGGTGATGGATTACTAGACATAGCTGTGCCAAGTGTTGGAGGATCAACTGGATTGTTCATTATAGAAAATACAACCTCATCTTCTACTATCTCTTTTGGGTCTCCTACCCTCTTATCCAGCGATCTTTCCGCTAGAAACGTATGCATCGCAGATATAAATGGAGATGCAAAACCTGACTTGGCTTACACCCAAAATATTACAAGATCAGCAACAACTAACCTTGGTGTTTTTACCAATCAAAACTGCGTTGTTCCTTCAATAACTCCTGATGATGCTGAATTCTGCTTAGGAGAAACGTTCACACTGAATGCTACCAAAAGTTTAGGAACAACTTATGCATGGTCCATTACTTCTGGAAATGGTGATGCTATCACTGACACAGACTCGGATGCAACTGTCAAAATAAATAGCGGCACATCTGCTACTATTCAGGTTACTATTACCAACAATGATGGATGTTCTGAATCTAGCCAAGCAACATTTAATTTAGCTAGCGGCACTCCAGCTGCAGCTCCTACTATCACAGGAATTCCTACAGGAACAGTCTGTGTTGGCGATAACTTCACGTTGACTTCTTCTAGTGGACAAGTGTTTGAGTGGACTAAACCTGATGGAAGCATTGTCTCAACTGAATCTCTAGATATTTCAAGCGCAACAACCGCTGATGGTGGAACTTACTCATTACGAGTAAAAGGTAGTGCAGGATGCTTCTCTCCCACCGCAACGGTTGACATTGAAGTTTCTGATGCTCCTAGTGTTTCTATACTAAATACAGAACTAGATAATTTTTGCACAGGTGAAGATGTTGAATTATTTATTTCTGATCTAGGTACTGGATTTACTTACCAATGGCAATTAAATGGAAATAGTATTTCATCTGCAACAAGCACATCAGTAACGGCCAATCAGTCTGGAAATTACACCATCGTTGTGACCAATTCGAGTACAGGTTGCTCTAACACTTCAGATGCAAAAAACATTAATGTGATTGATGCCCCATCTTCCATGATTGATAACAACACTCAAGTTTGTGATGGTTTTTCTACCAACTTTAATTCGTCTTCAACCGGTGAAACTGGATTTTCACTATTATATCATTGGAAAATAGAAGACTCCAGCAATAACGTTATCCATACTTCTACAGAATCATCTATTTCGAACTTTACCTTTCCCGCTGGGCCTGCAAATTACAATGTTACCCTCACCACAGGATATGATTCAACCGTTGTTAATGGTTGCGGCTCTGTAGCAATGATGGCTGTTGAGGTTTCAGCGCCTCCTACTATAGAGTTTGATCAAGTAGATGGAGTTCAAAAATGTCAAGGAGACATAATTACGGTTGGTATTTCTTCTCCATCAAGTTCAGAAATACTGTCATATGAGTGGATAATCAGAAATGCTGCGGCTACCCCAAATGATACTATTATCACTCCAATTAGAAACTCTAACACAATAGATATTTCAACCCCTGTCAATGTAGATGCAGTTTATGCGGTAGCAACTATTATCACTAGTACAGGATGTACTGTCACCGATTCCATTCAAGTGAGAAATTTTGAAAGTACCGTTGATATTTCATCACCAGACGGTTTCGATTTAACGATAGATACTGTCACATTAGAGAATGAGTTTTTCATCAATCTAAAAGCAGAAAATTTAATTTCTGACATACAGTGGTCACCCGAGGAATTAATTGATAATCCAACTTCCGAAAGTGTAAGAGTATTTCCGGATCAACAAGTAGTTCCAGTAACTGTGACAGGTGTAGACGCCAATAATTGTACGGTTACATCTCAAGTAATTATTAACATTGACATAGTTCGCCCTAAGAAAACATTTTCTCCAAATGGAGATGGCAAAAATGATTGCTGGGAAGTTTATAATATAAATAATTTTGCTTGTGAAGTATTTATTTTCGATTCAAGAGGTAGAAATATTTTAGTTACTTCTGAATTCGATGAAAACTGTGTTTGGGACGGAAACTCAAATGGTTCCCCAGTACCTGAAGGAGTGTATTATTATGTCATAAAGTGTGAAACAGATGACATAAGTAAGTCAGGAAGCATTTTGCTCGCACGTTAATCCTTCAAGTTTAATTATTCGACCTTCAATGGGTCCTATTTGTCTAAAACAATAGGCTTTAAAAAATCATATTATTTATTGATATAGTTCATAATGGCTATTTAAGCTATTTTTACATTGAATCAGTGTATCTTTTGATTTTCAAGGGGTTTAAGTACCTTGGCCAAAGGGTTACATTATCTCTGTAATGTGTATTTATGACAGAATCCATTTCAACTACCACAATGAACAGCTATAGAAAATTTATTCTATCTACTTTAATTACTTTTTTAACCTTCATTTTATCGGCTCAAGAGACAAACTGTGGCAACAGTATTGATGATGACGGTGATGGTCTTATAGACTGTTACGATGGTGACTGTGCAGGAAATGCAGAATGTTCTGACTTCTATTTTGGTAATTCTATTACCTGCTCAGAGGACATTGATGTAACAACTTTTGCAATACGGGAACAGTGGGCTTCAGCAGATAGATCCGCAACAAGTCATGGTTCACCCTCTGTAGGTGATTTAGATCAAGATGGTATTCCTGAAGTGGTAGTCACGAATAAGCATGATAATACAGTTACGGTTTTGAATGGACAAACTGGTGCTACCATTTCACAAGTCAATGTGGGATTCCAACCTGAAAATTCAGCCATTATTGCTAATGTTCTCGGTGGTGAGACAGCACAGATTTTGGTAACAGAAGACAGAGGTGATGGTGATATGGTTTTATACAATTATGATCCTGCAGGGTTAATAGAAGAGTGGAGAACCAAAGCGACAGGTTCTCACATTGGTATGGCGGGTGTTGCCGATTTTGATGAAGATGGAGATGCAGAATTTTACTATCGAAATGAAGTAATAAACGCACAGACAGGAGCGAAAATTGTAACTGGTAGTGGTACATGGAAAAGAGATTTTATTCATGGAACCATTGCGGTTGATATAATTCCTGGACCTAGTGAAGGTGGTTGCGCTGATTGTGATGGTTTAGAACTTATCAGTGGAAACGAAATTTATGCGATAAACGAAAGCGCTGGAACTCGTACGCTGGTCAAGGATTTGGATGATGTCATTTCATCCGATATCGATCCAAATTTGCACTATTATCCTAAATACTATCCAAATTGGGATGATCAATGGTCATCAGCATCAATTGCAGATTACAATCTAGATGGGAATCTTGATGTCATTCTTACTGGTGCTCTTGGAACAACCTCAGAAACATACACCGGAGAAACTACCATTTTTTTCTGGGATGTTGCAAACGATAACATAGTTACTTATCATGACCCCACGAATGACTTTGTAAGAGGTGCTGGTCGAGTAAATATTGGTGATGTAGACGGAGATGGCCAGTTGAATGCCAATTTCGTAATGAATCAAAAATTATATTCCCTTAAAGAGGACTTCACAGTCAACTGGATTCAGCCGATCAAAGAAGGATCGTCAGGTTTTACAGGCTGTTCTCTTTTTGATTTTGATGGAGATGGAAATATAGAAATTGTCTATAGAAGTGAAAGTTCTCTTCTTATCCTTGATGGTAGACCAGGTTTAACAGAGGAGGAAAGGGTAAGAAATGAGCTTACTTGTATATCAAGAACTCAAGAAGAATATCCAGTAATTGCAGATGTTGATGGTGATGGAGCTAGTGAAATATGTGTGACATGTTATACTAATCAGAATACTTCTTTTAGCCCGTACAGTAACACTAGGTACTCTAATGTAAGAATTTTTGAATCTGACGGTGAAGCTTGGATGGCGTCACGTTCTATTTGGAATCAGCATGGATACTATAATGTAAATATCAATGATGACTTAACGGTACCAATCGAAGTTCAAGATCACTCTGTAGAGTTTTCAGATGGTGTTTGTGAGTATGTAGATGGGACACAAATTCCATTCCCAAGCCGTCCTCTAAACACATTTTTAACACAGTCCCCTATACTCAATGAAAACGGCTGTGTTGAATTCATATCTCCAGATATGGTTATCGCAGGGAATGCCATTAGTGCAACTAATTCTCAATGCCCTAGTAGCGAAATAACTGTCACTTTCGATATTTCAAATGAAGGTGATACAGACATATCAGGTGGTTTACCTATCTCCTATTATGCAGGAGACCCAACGATTGACGGCTCTATTTATTTAGAAACTCAAATCGAAGGCTTAGTCAATTTTCAAGTGGATGAAACTGTTACCATCGAGCATACTATTCAAGGGTTAGGTGGTGATTACGTACTTTTTGTAGTTGCCAATGATCTTGGAGGTACACCTTCTATTGCAGCTAGCTATGCAGATTTACCAAATGCTACCATACCTGAATGTGATACTGAAAATAATATAAACTCGATTGCTGTTTCTTACAACAGGTTCGAATTGGTTTCCAATAAGTTGAACGACAACAGAAAGTGTGACGATGACAAACCAAACAATGGTACAGCAGAAGCCTACTTTGATGGTTTTATACCAGGAGGACTTCAAACAATCTATTTTGAGAATTTTGAAGATAGAACGAATGGTGACAAATCAGATACTGATGACACTGCTTGGAGTTCTGATAAGGGATCGAAAACTCCTAATTTTTATGGGGTAGCGAGTTTTAATTCTTCTAAAATGTTTGAAGCGAGACAAACTGGAGGCGCCAATGAATCCGGAATTGTAACATGGACTTCAGAAGCAATTGATATTTCAGGTCATACTGACGTTGGGTTTACTTTAGATTTATTCGAAAATGGAGGAATGGAGCCTGCCTCTAACAAGTGGAGGGATTTCGTTCAAGTAAATTATGATGTGGATGGCACAGATGTACAGTTATTTAAGCAATATGATGACTTTAACTATCGTCAAGCTTCAGTTTCTGGATTAAATGGATCAACTCTTACCGTCACTGTTCAAATTCATAATACCAGTAGTAGTGAGCAACATTATATCGATAACCTAATCGTACAAGGTACAGCTCCTGATATTTTCAAACAATTCACTGAAGAGGATGGATTTGTATTTAATTGGTATAACTCTGGAGATACATCGAACATTATCTATACCGGAAGTACTAATCCTCAAATGGCTGCTGGTGAATTTATAGTTGAGGCATACTACTCAATCTCAAGATGCTTTTCTCAATTAGACACAGTTGTTATTCAGCAAACGACTCCTGAAGTATTTGCTTGGGCTTACGAAATAGAGGAACAAACGGATTGTGCCGATCCTGATGGAGAGATTGGTGCTTTCGTGTACACAACCACTCAAAACGGGACTCCACCTCCAGCGACAGAAGCCAACCCTCCGGCAGATACATTAAGAACAGCAGATGGTTATGAATTTACATGGTTTATTACAAGTGAGGGTGTGACTCCAATTGGAACAGGTGATCAATTGAATCAATTAATCGCTCGAGAGTATACTGTTAATGTCATTGAAGATTTGACAGGTTGCCCCGCTTCAGCAAGTGCGGAAATACTATCTGGTTTAACGAAACCAGCAGCACCAACAATCACTGCTGTTGATATAAGTACTTGTGGTGGTACTGGAACCTTATCCGCTTCAGTTGGTGGTAACACTGCTGATTATAATTTTTATTGGTACGATGGAGCAAGCGAAAAACCAACGGCTGATTTTGAAGGTGTTACCTATACAGTATCGGACCCTGGTCAATTCACTGTCATTGCTGAACTTATATCATCAGAGTGTATTTCAGAAAGCGCTACAGCAACATTGAACGACAACTCTGCAGCTCCTACACCATCTGCTACATTATCACAAAACAATTCCTCTTGTGTCGCTGGAAATGGAATTGTTTTTGCCGATGGTGATGGTAGTGGAACTACAGCTGGCTATACTTTCGAATGGTTCCTTGGTGATAATACACTTCCAGCAAATGCATTACCTGGAACTGCTGCTCCTGGAGCTTTTTTAGTAAGCGATAACTCTTATCAGCTAGGAGGACTTGAGGGTGATCTCATATACACGGTTAAAGTCACAGATACCAACACAAGCTGCTTTGAAACAAGAACTGTTGAAATTTCTGATGTTCCTAGTTCTTTAGTTGTAGACGCCACGCAGTTCATTCAAAATAATATTAATAGTTGTGATGCAAGTGTCAGAGGATCAATAGATGCTTCGGGTGTTGTCTCTGGTGACGTAGGAAATGCTTCTATTGGGAATATAAATAGTGATTTTGAGCAGCCAGATATTTCAGAGGCTCCATATAATAGAAGTACTTTTAGGATTATAGATCAAACTGAGATTTCGGGTTGGTCAACTACAGCTGGAGATGGTGCGATTGAACTTTGGAACAGTGGTTTTCAAGGAGTTCCTGCTTATTCGGGGGGGCAATTTGCAGAGATTTTAGCAAATCAAATCGGTGCTCTATACTTTGATTTAAGTACTGTACCAAACTCATTGTTAGAATGGACTTTTGCTCACAGAGGCAGAAGTGGAACTGATAATATTAGAGTAAGTATTGGTGCCGTTGGATCAGAAGTTGGACAAGGAGATTTCGCTACACCAAATACAGATTGGGAAGTATACTCAGGTAGTTACACTGTGCCAGATGATCAATTCATCACTAGATTCCAATTCGAAAGCTTAGATGCGGGTTCTGTAGGAAACTTTGTTGATTCAGTAACTTTTGTTCTCTATCCATACCGTTTCGAATTATATGAAGGTTCAACAGTATCAGGCGATGCAGACTTCATCAATACAAATGGTGTATTCGGAGATTTGAATGATGGAGATCATGTCTTAGTTGTTTATGATAATCTTACAGGTTGTGGAGCTGTTGAAATTCCTTTCACTATAACTAGAGATATAACAGAGCCGACTATTGCTACTTCAATAACTCACGACATCAACTGTGAAACTGACTCTGGAGAAGTAGATGTAACTGCTTCCATGTCCACTTCCGAGCCATCTAGTTACACCTATGAGCTATTCGATGGACATGCTTTTACAGACCAAATTGGATCTGATGTCACTGTGAATGATGGAACAGTCGCTCAAACATTCAATCTCTTATCTCAAGGTAACTACAGGATAAGAGTAACAAACGATGACACTGGATGTGACAATTTTACGGATATTGTAGTCAATGATGAAACAGTGATTCCTACTTTTGTTGCTACTTCTTCAGTCATTGATAATACCTCATGTGACAATTCCAATGCGAACGGTTCCGTATCGGTTGAAATACAAGGTGAAGATGAAGCCGATTTCACTTTTACTTGGTACGACGGTGATGATGTTAGTGATCCTGTTATTGCTGGAGAGGCAACCAACTTCCTTGGATCAAGAGCGGCAGGTGACTACACCGTAGTAGGTGAAAAAAACAGCACTAACTGTGAAACAGTAGCACTAACTCTTACCATTAACAATGATCCTTACATTCCAAATATCATTATTTCTGAGGAAGCAGCACAAACAGATTGTGATACTGGAAATGGTAGTCTAAGTGCTTTGATTGATAACAATCCTGACTTTACTGAAGGCACCCAAACTACTGATGGTTTTACATTTCAGTGGCAACTAGACGGTGTGGATTTAGTTGATGGAGCTACTGCTTCTAATGGATCTGTCCCTAGTGGATCACAAACCGCTACTGTCTCTGGATTAATTGCCGATGAATACACACTAGTTGTTCAGCATGATAATACAGATTGTCCAGCAACTGAAAATTTTGTTCTTTCTGAAAATCAAGTTATTCCAACAATCTCTTTATCTGGCACAACAACAGATAATACAAGTTGTAACACCACATCATATACAGGAGCTGCTTCCGTGAGTGTTACCCCAGCAGGAGCCTATGATTATGATTGGTTCTATTCAAGTGGAACTCAAGTAACCGATGCTGGCTCTGCTTCTGGTAGTAATACTGCTTCGTTATCTGGTGTCGTTAACGACACTTATAAGGTAGTGGCTACCTCAGATCTAAGCTGTACTTCAGATACTTTAGTTGTCGTGATTGGTTTTTCTCCTAACAAACCTGATTTCACGCCTGCGGCTATTGGTGCAGGAACCTCAAACAATACTGTATGCGATGCAACTCTTGCTACTGGTGACTTTAATGGACAAATAACCGTAACTCCAAACGTAGGTGTTGTCGCTGATTATACCTATGCGTGGTTTGATGGGGCTACTACAACTACTGCTACTTCATTCACTGCTACCAATAACGTACTATCAGATGCTCCTGGTGGTACTTACACCGTAGAAATTACAAGCGGTACTAACGCATGTGATACAACCATTACCGTCACAATAACAGATGATGTGAACACTGACTTCACTGGATACGATTTAGATCCAGATGTAACTGTTGTCGATGACAACTCTTGTAACGCTGACAATGGATCTATCACACTCAGCACTACCAACCTAGATGCTGCACCGCAAAATGGATCTGGAAATTATACCTTCAGACTCTCTAACGGTACAACTGCTAAAGCAACCCCAGATGATACCGACAATGCTGCTACTTATGAATTTACAGGACTTGCCCCTGGTGACTATACCGTTGAAGTTCTAGACAATGTCTCTGGTTGTCTTACTCAAGCATTAATCGTTACTGTCGGTGATGATCCTAACAAACCTGACTTCTCCCCTGCTGCTATTGGCGCAGGAACTTCAAACAATACTGTATGCGATGCAACTCTTGCTACTGGTGACTTTAATGGACAAATAACCGTAACTCCAAACGTAGGTGTTGTCGCTGATTATACCTATACGTGGTTTGATGGGGCTACTACAAATGCTGCAAATGCAACTGCTTACACAGAAAATAATAATGTATTATCAGATGCTCCTGGTGGCACTTACACCGTAGAAATTACAAGCGGTACTAACGCATGTGATACAACTATTATAGTGACTATCACCGATGACTTTACGGACTTGCCAATAGTAGATGATCTTACAGGTTCTTCTACAAAAACTGATTTATCAGTATGCGAAGAAAATGCCAGTTGGCCAAATGGATCTATCTCTGCTAGTATCGCAGGTGGGTCTGGGAATTACTCATATCGTTGGTATTACGGTAGTACAACAAACAGTACTCGTTTAATTAGCAATGGTGATAATATAGCTTCGAGAAAAGGCACTGGTTCGTCTAATGCCGTGGTTACTGGAGCTGATACAGAGGATATCGGAAATCTTGACCCAGGCTTCTATACATTACAGGTACTTGATTCAGATCGTGGTTGCTTATCAACTTCATTAACATTTGAAGTGGAAGATGACACTGAATCTCCTGATTTCAGTGCAAGTGTAACACAAGACAACTTCGCTTGCTCTAGTGGTACTTCAACTGGCATAATTACTGTGACGCAAAACTCTGGTGGTGGAGCTTTCAATTTTGAATGGTTTGAAGGAGGCAGTGCAACAGGTACAGCTGATTATACAACACAAACTGTTAACAATTTAGATGGTGGAACTTATACAATAAGAGTAACGAATACAGCTACTAATTGTACTTATGTAGAGTCAATTACAATTTCAGACATTGTTCCAACGCTGAGCGTTGCAACAGGATCTACAGATCAAACCAACTGTGACCCTAACGGTACTGTAACCGCAACTCCTTCAATAACATTCAATCCAGCCGGTACGCCTACAGGTTATACTTCTGATTTTGAGTTTGACTGGTATTTAGGTAACACTACAACTACGGCCTTAGCTGAAGGAATTGATCCGGGAAATGGCTCGAATCCAACAAATATTACAACTGCGTCAGTTAGCGGTTTAGCAGCTGGGAACTACACTGTGGTAGTAAGGGACAATGGGTCTAACTGTGTTACAACCCAAGAAACTGTTATAATAGTTGATGGAATATCAGCTAACTCACCTACGTTTAATATATCGGGCGATCCTGCAGACGGTGCACCCAGAAATACCCCATCTGATTGTGGCGAGGAATCTGGGTATATTATCGCCCTTATAACACCGAATGGAGGCACTACTTATACATATGAATGGTACGAGGGATCAGATGACTATACAGGAACTACAACTGCAACTGCTATTTCAAATGGTACCCTTACAGACCAAGGCGCATCAGACCCTCAGATAATTAATACAAGTGCCACTGAAATAAGATTAACTCAAATTACATCTGGTATATATTCTCTTGTCGCTACCGACCAGGCAACCGGTTGCAAATACCAAGAAGTATATGATCTTGGTTTTATAGGACAGCAAACTACTACTACAATAGCTATTCAAAATGTTGAAGAATGCCCTGATGATGGACAAGCTTCTGTAGGAATTGAAGACAACCCTTCCAACGGTATAGGTACTTTCGCAGGAGAAGACGACATTCAGAATTATGACATCTACCTGTTCGCAGGTAGTGGTGTGCCAGCCGATATTTACTCAAATCCAGCATATACGTACACAGTCTCTAACGATGATGGGTCTACTGACACTTACCCTATTGTGCGTGATGGATCCTCTGTTGCAGCTGGATCACAAGTATCTTTTAGTAGCTTGCCACCAGGAACTTACACTGCAATTGCACGACAAAAGTCTAGTTTTAATGCCTTACAATGTTGGTCAGAATCTGCAATTGATGAGATTGAAGATCGTGCGTATCAACCGATATTAGGAGCAATAAACATCACAGACAATACGGTCTGTGATGAAACTATTGCTGGTAACTTTAATGGTAGTGCTTCAGTTAGCGCCATAAAGAATGCTGATGATGACAAACAGCCAGGTGACTTCAGGTTTGAATGGTCTGGACCAAATGGTTTTACAGCAACAGAGAATAACGTTACTACTTCAACTCAAAGCAACTTGGAATCAGGAGATTATGACGTTACAATTTCTCGTATTATCCCGACCCTAGATATAACGTATACTTCGACCGGTGGTACGCTGGCTGAAGGTGAGGATATTGAATTCTCAAATGGTGCAATCGGCGTAATAATTTCAAGCCCTGTTTCTTCCCCGGTAACAGTATACCTGTTATCAGGCGCAACTCCTGTTGGAGGCACTTATGAAGGACAAAGCAGTGAAGCAACCGCTAATGTCACCGCTGTGGCTGCCGGCACAGATTATGTCAATGGTTGTTCCATTTCGGAGACTATAACTGTAGAAGACAATCCAATAGATCAAAGTATTTTTGGTGACTTATCTATAACAAACGTATTGAATTGTGATCCTGATGATACTGGTGTCATTACTGTACAGGATGCTAACGTTACTTCTGGAGATGTGAATGATTATGAATTCGCATTTTACTCGACTCAGAACGATGCGGAGAATGACACAAACGTATTACAGGCATTTTCTGCATCGCCAACCTATAATGCACCATCTCCGGCCGCAGGCGACTATTACATAGTGGCCGTAAACCAAAATACGGGTTGTTCTACCAATCCATTTGAAGCTACAATAGGAGTAGAAACAGTAGAGCCAGAGTTAAGAGTTAGTGCCTTCTCTGCTGACACGAGCTGTGATGCTGATGTAAATGAAGGAAATGGATCAATAACCTTTACTATTGATAATGCTGATGTAAATACAGACTATGATTATCAATGGTATGTAGGTGATAATACAAGCGGAACCGCATTAACTAATACAGCTCCCATTTCAGGTGCTCTTGGAACACTAAACGATGCTTCTGCAGCTAATTACACAGCTACATTAGGTGGGATTGCATCAGGTACTTATACTCTTGAAGTCATTGATATGGATCCAAATAGTGACAATTGTGAAGCTGTTATTACCTATACCATTCTTGAAGAGAGTTTGAAACCTACCTTGGTGGTCGCTGATAATATTACTTCCAGTAACAATTTAAACTGTTCGCCGGATAATGGATTTATTCAAATTAATTCTGTTAAAGAAGGAACAAATGATATTACCGCATTAGGAAATTATACATTTAGTTGGTTCAGAAATGGGATTGCATTTGGTGGAACGATTACAAGTGTTGCTTCAGGTACTGATAATCGAATTGAAGATTTAGATGCAGCCATTTACTCAGTCGCGATAACAAATACCTCAACTCAATGCGTAAGCACTGCTAATGTCGAAATTGAGATCGAGGATACTTCAGTTAACCCTGTCGTGCAACTTGATGCTACTACAGCAGATGAGTACTGTGACAATACAGATAATGTAGGTAATGGTACTTTAAACATCGATCTATCGCATCCTAATGCAATCGACCCTGTGGATAATACCATCTACTCTATCGCTTGGTATAGAGGTACTTTAGCTACAGCGCCTGGTATTGCTGATAATGCATTCCTATTCGATAACCTAGGTAACTCCCAAGGAACAGCTAACCTACTTGGTGATGCTGCTGCTAATGCTGACTTCACCGAGTTGACGGGACTAGCAGATGGTACGTACACCGTATTCATTGCCAAAAATCAAGGATCGGCTACTAACCCGAATCTGGGTTGTACTGTCTTCGCTTCTTTCACTATCGATAATGATAACCCGACCATATCTATCGAGAATGCTGACATCACTGCTACAGACAATGAAAACTGTACCTCTCCTAATGGAGTCGTGACAATTAATGCCATTTCTGAAGATGGTGACAATACTGCTTTTGCACTTTCTAACTACACATTCACATGGGAGAAAGACGGGGCAGCATTCGTTGATGGTACGGATGGAAATCTTGCTAATTCTGGTGCAGGTACAAACAACAGCTTAACTGATGTGGCTGCCGGTACATACACCGTGTCTGTGCAAAACAATGTAACAGGATGTCCTGCTACTGCTCTCGAAGTAGATATCGTAATAGAAGATACTGCTGTCAATCCTGTCGTGCAACTTGATGCTACTACAGCAGATGAGTACTGTGACAATACAGATAATGTAGGTAATGGTACTTTAAACATCGATCTATCGCATCCTAATGCAATCGACCCTGTGGATAACACCATCTACTCTATCGCTTGGTACAGAGGGACTTTAGCTGCAGCGCCGGGTATTGCTGATAATGCATTCCTATGCGATAACCTAGGTAACTCGCAAGGAACAGCTACCCTACTTGGTGATGCTGCTGCTAATGCAGACTTCACCGAGTTGACGGGACTAGCGGATGGTTCTTACACCGTATTCATTGCCAAAAATCAAGGATCGGCAACTAACCCGAATCTGGGTTGTACTGTCTTCGCTTCTTTCACTATCGATAATGATAACCCGACCATATCTATCGAGAATGCTGACATCACTGCTACAGACAATGAAAACTGTACCTCTC
>JBGCFL010000213.1:0-3191 GCA_045106975.1 Ekhidna sp.
TGAGGCTCTCTATTTTATCCAATTCATTAACTTGAGAAAAGCAATTAAAAAAGGAAATTGAAATAAGAAAAATAGAGATATTTTTTATCTGCAGGCTCACTTTACTAATGTAAATAACACTCCTTTTGCAGAGTAATAAACTTGATGATTGTCTACTAAATGGAAAGGGTATTCGCTTTTAAGAAACGAAATCTTTCATTTTCTTTTCAACTAGTTCCCAGTTGATCGGTACGTTATTATCTGCATGAACCATTTCGGATAAGAAACCTATGGATTTAGGCTCTAGCCCGAACATTTTCGCCACCATTTCACAGAATCTTATTTCGCTTAGAAACACCTTACCATCAGCTTTCATTACTTTGACCAAATCAGCCAGAACTTCAATCTTTCCTTGAAAGTCAAGATTAAGTGGTACTAAGCTATTATTCCCTTTATTTTCAAGCTCATCTTTCATTATTCTTTCAGAGTCTGCACTATCTATTTGATGGATTTTCACATACTCTTTCAGGAGAACAAGTTCACTTTCTTCTAATCTATTATCTACAAGAGCAAGCCTTACTAAGGTCCGAAATATTTCTAATTTGTTCATTTCGTATTTGGTGGTGTTAATTCTTAACGATAAGCAAGTTAGGCAACTTATTAATTAATCTTGAAAAGTTTTTCTCTTCATATTAGAGCTTAAGAAATTAAAAATGTCTCTAGTTAGTATAAATGTCGACAACCTCTTCATACTCCAGTGCTCGATCAAAAATGAGTAAATTATCAACGAATCCATCAAAACCATTTCCATACTCATCCCTCCCCACAAGAATAGGACTTTCACTCTTATATTCGCAATCATTAAACAAATCCTCTTTCTCTTCTATGAATTTCCCGTTAAGATAAATCATTACCTTTTCATCCTTTTTTGTACAAACAACATGATACCATCTTTGAACGATCAGATTTTTTGTGGTAGGAAGTTGTTGGGGAGAATATCCTCCAGAGAAGCCACAAAAGGTTGAATTGAATCTCAATAAAGAAATTGCATTTTTCTTTAGGTTTTCATTTGAGTCCCTATTATTGACTCGCAATTTGAACGAGAGTCCACTAAAATCACCAAACCTTCCCATATTAAGAACAACACTTTCACTTCTGCCATTTAATTGCTCTGGTTTCAGCATAAGCCATAAAGACAATGAAAAATCATTATCGGATTCAAAGTTATATTGATCATTATATGGGATAGTAATGAATGATTCACTGAATATTCTAGAACTAACCAATTCAAAGGCTCCAAATTCATTTCCATTCCTGTCTTCTGAAAAAAGAACCTGATCTCCACTGGCATGATTCCCCAGAGAGCTAATATCTTCAAAATTACCATCCAAAGGAAAATGTCCTATCAAACCTTTTTCTAGGGGAGATACATTGACTAACTCAATTGAAATTTTAGCAGTAGAAGATTCTGGTATCTTATAGTTATCACTAACCTCCACTTCCAATTCAAAAGAGGGTTCGCTTTCAATATCAAGTTTAATTTGATTTTCAACTATAATTTCTCCATTCAATTCATTAATTCGAAAAACCCCTTTTTCATTTCCTGATACTATAGAATATGATATTAGTTGACCTTCATTAAAATCCTCCGCTATAACACCTCCAACAACTGTCCCATTTGGGCTATGCTCTTTTATTTCAAAAAATTGATCAACAATACTAGGTTGTAAGTTTTCTATTTCAACTTTGTCTTCTCCGCAAGAAAGAATCAGTAAAAATGTAAAAAAGACGAGTAATCTATTTTTGAACATTTTACAAAACTACCATTATAATACAGTTACTAATCATCAAGAAAAGGAAATCAGATTTAAAGGATTGAAAATGACTAAGACTCAATCAGATATTTTTTCATTCTATGCGAAATCCTTCCAAAGTTCTCCGTCGCATCAGGGTCGCTTTCTATTAAACCTGATAAAAACCCAATTGCCTTATCTTCAAACCCGAGCATTCGGGCTACTTTTTCACAAAAACTAACCTCACTTAAAAGAACCTTACCATCAATCTTCATCAACTTTACGGTGTAAATAAGGATATCAACTTTATCGTCAAAATTAAGATCCTTAATAAGAACACCTGTCTTATCTGCACTTTTTAGTTGCTCTTTCAAGTCACTCAAAGACATGCCTTCGAGGGACGCCAAATGACGAATAAATTCCTTTTCAGTATTATCAAATTCTCCGTCAGCTTGTGCAATACCTACTAGAGCTCTAAATTTTACAATGTCTTTCATTTATTAAAATTATTCCAATAGACAATATAGGAAACTATAAATTATTAGAATTGATAGAATTGTAAATCTATCTACCAATCTATGGCAAAATTATAATCACAGTTCTATTCTTGCTTTCGTATCATTGCATTTCGTTTTATTAATGACATTATCATGAGAAAAAATATAGTAGCTGGGAACTGGAAAATGAACTGCACATTGCCAGAAGGCAAGAAACTTGCATCGGAAGTTATTCATATGGTAGGAGATGAAGTAACCAACAATACAGAAGTTGTTTTGCTCCCTCCATCCATTCATCTGACAGGTATTCACCAGTTAATCGGCTCAGCAAAAAACATACACTTAGGCGCTCAAAATTGTCATCAAAATGAAAGTGGAGCTTATACAGGAGAAATTTCAGCCGCAATGCTTGTCTCATGCGGAGCTACCCATGTTACGATAGGGCACAGTGAGCGAAGAGAATATTTCAAAGAAACAGACGAGCTTCTAGCAGAAAAAGTAAAACATGCACTAGCAAATGGACTGACTCCTATTTTTTGTTGCGGTGAAAAATTGGACGTAAGAGAAGCTGGAAATCATGAAAACGTAGTTGGCGAACAAATTGAAAAATCATTGTTCGATTTGAGCAAAGAAGATATTCAAAAAGTGATCATTGCTTATGAGCCAGTTTGGGCTATTGGCACAGGTAAAACAGCCTCCTCTGATCAAGCGCAAGAAATGCACGCCTTTATCCGATTCATTTTATCTGATAAGTATGGAAATGATATCGCTCAAGAAATCTCTATTCTCTATGGCGGAAGCTGTAAACCCAGCAATGCAAAAGAGCTCTTTTCTCAGCCAGATGTTGACGGTGGATTAATTGGAGGGGCTAGTTTAAAGTCCAGAGACTTTACAGACATCATCAAAGCATTTGACTAAAATG
>JBGCFL010000214.1:0-12781 GCA_045106975.1 Ekhidna sp.
TGGAAATCAATATTGAGCATGTGGGAAGCACTTCAGTCCAAGGGATGTCTGCTAAATCAATCATTGATATTGATATCGTTTACATGAAATCAGAAGCGTTTGAAAGCATAAAAAAGAGCCTTGGAGCTATTGGCTACTACCACAATGGGAATCAGGAAATTGAAGGTAGAGAAGTCTTCAAAAGAATAAGTAATTCCGGTCATGCAGTGCTGGATCGTATCTCGCATCACTTATACGTTTGTCATAAAGAAAATGCAGAGTTAAGAAGGCATCTTCTATTCAGAGATCATTTAAGGTCAAATGAAAATGCCAGAAATCAATACAAGAAAATAAAATTAGACTTAGCCGTAAAGGCCAATCAAGACAAAAAAACATACGCGCTACTGAAAGAAGAAGCTGCTGCTGACTTTATCAAACAGTGCATAGAAAACGAAGAAAAAGAAAATGGAAAATAAAGAGTTATTACCAGCAATTATTCAGCATGCCCAGACAAATCAGGTCTTAATGCTTGGCTACATGAATGAAGAGTCATTGGCCAAAACCAAAGAGGAACAAAAAGTAACCTTTTATAGCAGAAGCAAGCAACGTTTGTGGACAAAAGGAGAGACGTCAGGAAATTTCCTTAATGTAATAAGTATTGCTATAGACTGTGACAATGACACCTATCTCATCAAAGTAATCCCAGAAGGAGAAACTTGTCATACAGGCACTTACACCTGTTTCGGAGAAAAAGAACCTTCAGGTTTTCTTCATGAGCTTCAAGGAGTGATTCAATCTCGAAAAGACAATCCTTCAGAGAAATCGTATACTACAGAACTGTTCCAAAAAGGCACGAAAAAGATCGCACAAAAAGTAGGAGAAGAAGCAACTGAAGTCATCTTGGAAGCGATGGATGGGAAGAAAGATCTTTTGATAGAAGAATCATCTGATCTGTTCTATCACTTTCTTGTGCTATTAGCTGATCAAGGATTGAAACTGGAAGATGTAGAAGCTAAATTGATGGAGAGACATTTGAAGTAGTAGTCTCTTCAAAATACCATCGAGACGGTATGTTAACTGCTAAGTGAATTGCTTCACTTTGATTGAAATTTATTATCATGAAGTACACGGCTATCTCAATTATTTTTCTATTCACATTACTCACATCATGCAAAGAAGACGATGTAGCATTACTTGATTGTGAAAGTAATGTCAGTTTAATAATCAATGGGAAAGCCAAATGTGGCATTTTAGAAAGAACAGGTTATTCGCTTGACTTAGATGAGAATATCGAAGCTATTGGCATCCTATTAAATCCAGGAGCAGACATTTCTGAAAATAAAATAAACATAGTATTGGCGCCTCTAGCTGGCAGTTTGTTTATTGAAGGAAAAAGCTACGATTACCAAAGTGGAGAAGGATCTTCTTTCTGGGGATCGAGAGTAGGGACTATTTATTCGGCTAATATTAAAATTCTCAAACTTGATAGAGAAAAAGGGTTATTAACTATTGAAGTGTATTTAAAAATGGAGTTAATGCCGAGTAATGATACTTGGGAAATGAGCGGTATCTTAACTGATTTGAAAATGGATTCTTAACCTAATCGATTTAGTTTCTATCACAAAAAAACCAATGAGTTAGACTTTCAATTATTTTAAACTGAATTGACCAGCTTGATTTTTGAGTCCAGCAGCGATCTCATGTAGCTCATTAAACTTAATAATATAGTTTGCCATTGCTGTGGATACCTCTTCGGTGCTAGCTGCCACCTGTTCTGTGCTAGCAGCAGACTCTTCAGCTACTGAAACCACTGAAGTTGATCTCGAAAGTAATCCTTTCATGCCTAATATTTGCTCCTCAAGAAGCGAGGTGATTTGATCAGAATATTCATTGGTCTCTACCACTGACTCTGAAATATTGGAAATCACTTTTTGAGCCTTATCACTGGCGGATACGCTATTGTTTATTTGATTTTTGACCTCTCTATACGAATTCAAAGTTCTCGATATATCCTCTTTAATTCCCTCAATAAGCACTTCTATCTCTTTCGAAGAGTTTCTAGCATCATTAGCTAATTTTCTGATTTCATCAGCAACAACAGCAAATCCTCTTCCATGTTCTCCAGCACTTGCAGCCTCAATACTCGCATTTAACGAAAGTAAATTGGTCTGAACCGAGACTTCCGCGATAACAGCGACTACTTTATTAATCTGATCATTTCTTTGATTCAATCGATCTAAGGCAGAATTACTTACTTCATACGCCTGCAACATTTCCTCATTTAAAGAAATAACTTTTGCCATTTCAATAGATCCTTGCTCACTCAACTTTCTATTATCCTCCGAAAGAGCTTTTATATTACTTATTTTTTTTGAAGTAGATGCAAAAGAATCATTCATATTTTGCAATAAACTAGCACTATGATCTATCTCACTCATTTGAATCTGTGCTCCATTACTTATTTGATCAATTGCTGTAGCAATCTCGCTCGTAGCATTATTTATCTGCCCCCCTACCTCAAGCATTTCAACCGTATTCGATTCAATGCTGAGCGTATCTTTACTTAAAGCATTCAGAATTGCAGACAATTTTTCAATAGCAAAATTCAAGTCATTTGTGAGTTCCGCAATATCTCCAACCGTTTCTCCTGAATACGAAACAGAAAGATCACCATCTGCCATTTTATTAAAAATAAATTTGATTTGCTCCATTGGTATCGCAATAGAGTCTAGCATTAGATTCGTAGACTGACTAAGGTGATGCCATGCCCCTTTTCTATTATTCATGTCAATTCGAACCTTCAAATCTCCTTTTTTACTCACAGCATCGATGACGTCATTATTTTCTTTAATAGTCTGCTGAATGTTACTTCTCATTTCAACTAAGGACTTACCAATCTTATCATCGGAACTCAAGAGAGTATAACTTCCATTTAAATCTCCTTTACTTATTTCATTCGCGAAATCAGCAATTTTTCCAAATGATGAATTCAAATTGTTTAAGCTACTCACCGTCTCTCCGATCTCATCCTTAAAACGATAATGTGATTTTTCAATCGATTTCCCTTTGGATAGGGATTTCAATTGTTCAGATATATGAATGATCGGCTTTGACAAATATTTATTTGACAAACGAAAAACAATGAATGCAGCAATCATATTTAATGCTAGAAGTATCCATAAAATAATATTTAATCTTTGCTGTTTTTCAGCGTTCAATGAGACAAAAGATTTTACTACGACATTAAATGCTAACAATGTAGACGAGGCATTATCTGCTATGTGCAAATCATTAGCGTCTCCATCCAAAACATCATATATAGCCTTTTTGTATGTTGCCCAAAAACTCATTGCGGAATTGAGTTCTGTTTGAACTGATTCAGATGCTGCTGGAATCTTTATTCCTGACATACCAGGGGCAACACCTCCTTTTTCAAGGATAGTCATTGATTCATCGCAAAGATTTATAGTTTGGCGGAGTTCCTCGATCAAACTACTATCTCCCCCAACCACACGTTCTGTCAAAAAAGCTATTTTTTGAGATAGCATTCGTTGACGACCAGCAACATTAACTATCTCAGCATCATACTTTTGTTGGTCTTGAGCACTAAAAATGATAGCCATGCTTAAGCCAAAAAGCAGTACAAAAAACAGAGGTATTATACCAATTTTAAGTCTTAGCGAGAAATTTCTATCTCCTTCCCTTTTCAGCATAAATTAACCATATTGAGTATTTATCGAGTGAAACCTGTAATAACATAAATACTTTTATTCCAAGTAACGAAATTATTACTGAATTAATATTGCACACTTCAACGTGTGTCAAGTAAAACAGTTGTTCGAATTGTTACCCTAATGGGAAAGACGAATTATTAGGTATCTATGGTTGGTTATGAAGTAGGAAAACTAAAAAAGTTTAATCTACCGGATAAGGCACAAACACGAAATTGGTGAATTGTTCATCTATGACGAATAGACAGCAAAACTCATCCGGATCTTTGTAGTTCTGTTTAAAAATTTCTTCATTAGCCACTACTCCTCTTTGTATAAACTCTTCCATAAAAGAAGCAGAGTAATGCCAATCGTTCTCAGCTTGAAAAGCCTCAATTAATATTTGACCAATTTGCTGAGGCACTTGACACATTGGAAAAACAGGATAATCAGAAAATCCTTGCTTTTTGATCGCATAAGAGGCTTCACGTAAGGTATCGGCCACCTTCACAAAATCGGAAGATATTTTACCTAAATACTTTGGGTCTAAGCTTGGGTCGTTTTGCATATTATGTCAAATTTAGAACTAGTCCATATTCCATACAAGACGTAACCCGTATATGGTTGGTTATACTAACTCTTTGCTTATACTAAAATGAAAGACAGAGCCCTCTCCTATTTTCGAATCAACAGAAATACCTCCCCTATGGATCTCTACAATTCTTTTGCAATGTGCTAATCCTATCCCTACACCATCAAATTTATTTCTATTGTGCAATCGTTGGAATAATTGAAATATTTTATCTCGATCTTTTTCTTCAACACCAATCCCATTATCCTCAACACTAAAAAACCAGTACTTGTCACTCTCTGAATGACCAATTTTAACATTTGAGTCTCCGGAACTCTTACCGAATTTAATTGCGTTGCTAATCAAATTCTGAAAAATAGAATTAATATCCAATCGGTAACCAATAATTGATGGCAACTTAGGATACTTCAAAGTCGTGTTTGTTTCTTCGATCTGAGTTTGTAAATCCTTTGAAATACTATCAAGAACTTCATTGAGATTGATCTCCTCTAGTTCTTGATTTTTACCTAACCTACTGTAGTCAAGTAGTCCTCTTATCAATCGCTTCATACGATGACTGCTTTCCTCTATGAACTCAACAATTTTTTCCCCCTCTGCATTTAGTTCACTAGAATGACTTTGTCGTAATAATTTTGACAGACTAATTATAGTACGTACAGGTTCTTGAAGATCATGACTTGCGATATAGGCAAATTGCTCCTTTACTCTACTCTTTTCAAGTTCAACCTGCATTTCACGTAGCTCAGTTGACCGATTCGAAAGTTCTGTTGTGTAAATTCTAACTATTCGGATGGCCACCAAATATGTTGTGATAGCAGCAATAATGACTAATAGAATAACAGAGTAATTGGATAATTGAACATTATTATGAATAACAATATATCCTTTGGAGCCTAACTTATCATACTCATTTACCAGATCATCCATCAATGGAAGGAATTCGGATTCCGATTGAATAATTCGGGTTCTTTTATCTAAATCAGGAGCCACTATAAATTCTTTTGCGGCAGAGTAAAGCGCATCGAAGCTAGGTTGAATTATCTCAAATTTTGCGTTTAAGTCGATCGAATTATGTTGGTATAGCAAAGTATTATGAGACTCCTTAAATAAAATCAACAAAGAGTCCATATCAGATATTAACTCATTAGTATCATCGCCTCTTTCAGAAATCAGTAGAGATAATTTGGCTATGCTTTGGCTTAGCATTCTTTGTCTTCCTGAAATATTGATGATGGAAGAAATACTGTTTCTTTTCTCAATAGAAGAAGATATGCGAATGTTAACGGCAACCAAAGCAATGATAATGCTACTAGCAATAGTTATCGCCAAGATGATATAGCCATTCCTTAGTTTTCTAAACCTTTTCTCATAATCGATTGACTCCATTATATAAGGTTATTTTTCACTATAGTAAGGATGCTTGTTTGATAAGTAAGTCTATATGCTCCTTTTTGAGAGGCTTACTTATGAATTTTTCTACACTAGATCTCTGTTTTGCTTTTTGTTCATCATCCGGATTTACACTGGTGGAAAGCATAGCTAAAATTATTTTAGATCTACGTTCGGGAGACATTTTTTCATATTCATCTAGAAACTCCCACCCATTCATTCCAGGCATGTTAATATCAAGCAATATGATACCCAACTGCTTGTTTAAGCTACTAGATAAATAATCCAGAGCTGTACTCCCACTTTCGAATGCTTTGATTTTAGCATCCACCCCAAAGGATTTTATAACGTGTTGATTGATGAAGTTAGTAGCCGTGTCATCATCAATTAATAAAATGCAGTCTAATTTCATTTGATCATTGCTAAACATTAATTTAACTAAACACTTTCTTGAGAGTATAGTTTAAAAAAATTAATCGTTTAATTCCAGTAATACTACACTTTCTATATGAGATGTATGTGGAAACTGATCCACTAAACTGATTTTTTTAATAGTATACCCAGCTTGTGCAAGTTGATCAATGTCTCTGGCCTGTGTGGCAGGGTTACAAGAAACATAAACCATTCTTTCTGCATTTAGATCGATGATTTTTTTCATCGTCTTAGGAGCAACACCTGCTCGTGCAGGATCTATGATAATTGTCCTAATGTTATTCATGTACTCTGGATGTTCTTTTAAGAATTTACCTACATCGGCTGCATGAAATTTTATACCCTCTATGCTATTGCGCGAAGCATTTTCTCGAGCGTCATCAATAGCTGAAGCTTCAATATCCACTCCTACTATTTGAGCATTTTCACTTTGTGAAGCTAGTATTTGACCAATGGTACCAGTCCCACAGAATAAATCTAATACGATGCTATTGTCGATTGTATCTTTTCTTTCCAAAGCATATTCCACTACTTTTTCATACAGTTTCTCTGCCGATTTAGGATTTGTTTGAAAGAAGCTTTTCATACTTATTTCGAAGCTTAGTCCTAATAGTTTTTCTACAATTTTATCCTCGCCATATATGAGCTTCACCTTACCCGTTGTGGCAATGGTTCTATCACCTGTTTCGTTATTGGTGGTATGCAAAAGTCCAGCGACTCTATCACCAAATTGGTCAACAAGAAATTGTGCAAATTTTTGTAGATCAAATTTTTGCAACCCCTTGGAGGTGGTCACTAAATTGAACAATAATTGGTTAGTCTCGAATGACTTACGAACTACAAAATATCTAAAAAAACCTTCTCTTTTTGGAGCATGCCAAGGAGCGAGACCGGTTTCCATGCAGTAGGATTTGATTAGCTTCAACTTGTTCTCTACTTCTGCATCAAATAGTCCCGAATCTAGTTTTAAGTCATCACCACACCACCAAGTACCCCTCTTTTTAAATCCTAATGTAAATTCATCAATATCCGTTTTCAGCTCATGATCATAGCCTATTGCAGAAAAGGCATACTCCATTTTATTTCGATAGTGAAATGTATTGGGAGAGCTTATAAATTCATCGAACAAGTCTTCAACATCTTGCACTTTGCCAATTCGTCTAAATAGCTCTATCGTGCTTTGTCTCTTATATTCATGCTGCTTGTCTATGGGTAATTTTATATAAGGAGCTCCTGGAATTTGTTGATATGAAATCTCTGTTTCATCCCCAGATGGTTTTGTTACTTCAAGTAGTTTGCATTCAGCGAAACTCTTACTTACCTTTTTTACTTGAGCCTTAGCATATTGTCCAGGCAGAGTATTTGGCACAAAAACCACAAATTCGCCATGTTCATTCTTTATTCTTCCAATGCCTTTTCCTCCAAAAGCATAATCTTCAATAAGAATTTCCAAAATTTCTCCTCGCCTTACAAATTTGTTTTGCTCTTTTCTAGCCATATCAATGTGTTGACACAAAAATAGCATTTCATGTAGCTAGCTTTACAGGGTTTTATGTAGTTTAATTGTTTGCTTATAAGACTATGAAGAAATTCATCCTAACCATTCTTTTTTCAGGTACCCTGATTTGCTCCAATGCCTTTCACATTGTGGGTGGAGAAATGGAGTTCATTTATGTTAGCGATGGTGTTTACAGAATAAATGTGATCCAGTATTTTGATGAAGCTCAGGAAAACAATCCTGGACCAGAAGGTCAAGTAACCGTTTACATTTTTAGGAATGGGGACGACCAACTGATGTCTACTCACGATTTAAATTTATTTACTCAAGAAAACGTTAGTTATACCAACGTTGAATGCGCCATAGATGAACTTCAAACATCAAGAGTTATATGGTCTGGAGAGATTTCGCTTGATCCATCCGAATACAGTAATAAAGAGGGTTACTATATGGTTTGGGAGCGATGTTGTAGAAATGCAAACATTAAAAACATTGTCAATCCTTCAGGGGCAGGTATGAAGTATACGCTAGAGTTTCCACCACTGATGAGAGATGGGGAAATTTTTAAAAATTCTTCTCCCATTCTATTTCAACCACTCAGCGACTATGCCTGCATCAATCAGCTCTATTATATTGAATTTACAGGAACTGATCCAGATGGTGACTCACTAGTTTATACATTGGCGACTCCATTGAATAGCTCTGCTGGTAATGTTGCTGTCCCTACACCTAGTCCAAAACCACACTTTGGAGTAGTGTTCGGATCAAATTATTCAGAGGAAAATATGATACCAGGAAGCTCTCCTTTGAAGATTAGTAAGAAAGGACTGCTTACAGTATCTCCAAGTGAAACAGGTCTGTTTGTTTTTTCTGTATTAGTAGAGGAGTATAGAGGCATTGAAAAAATAGGCGAAACAAGGAGAGACTTTCAAATGTTGGTAGTAGATGGGTGTTTACCGCCTGATCCGCCTGTTGTAAATGTTGATATTCCTGATGATCCAGGGTTCAACCCGTTTGAAGATGTTTTAAGCTATACGGTTGGAGATGAGGAAAAATGCTTTGACTTTCTAGTAGCCAATGTTACTGAAGGAGAGACTATTAGTTTACGAGCAGAGGGTGTTAATTTCGATGAGGATCTGGATGAAATATTCTCATTCAATCAGATACCAATAGGTGAAGGACAAAATCAGTTGAAAATAGAGATTTGCATTCCAGATTGTCCTCCTGTAAGGGATGGTCCATTTATTGTAGATCTTATAGCCGCGGATGATGCGTGTCCTCTTCCTCAGCTAGACACTCTTAGGCTCATGATTAATGTAGAGCCTCCTCCAAACGACTTCCCTGCCCCGTCCATTATTAGTAAATCCATTTCAATTAATGAAGATTTAGAATATTTGGAAACATTCAGCGCAACAGATCCCGATGGAGACAGTCTCAATATGACCCTTTTTATAGAAGGGATTGAAGACCCTGCGCTTTTTGGATTCTCTCTTGACACTATAAATAGCAATGCAGGCTCTATTGAGGGAGTATTTAAGTGGGACACTTCTTGTGAAAATTTTGATTTCTCAGAATTACAGAACTTTAACGTTGCTATTTTAATAGATGATTTTGATGAATGCTCTGTACCGAATCCGGATACTTTATATATCAATTCTACGGTCATTCTTCCGCCAAACACGAATCCTGAAATTTCATCTGATCAAGCAATTCCATCAACAGTAGTGCTTGGCACAATGCTCAACTTTAATGTAAGTGCTGAAGATACCGATGGGGATGATTTATCGCTCATTTTTGTTGGCGGAAACTTTAGTCCTGAAACTTATGGAGTAGAATTCACTCCTTCTTCTGGAAATTCTTTAGTAAGCTCCGTCTTTACCTGGGATTTAAGTTGCAACGCTAGTTTGTATGAAGATGGTCAAGAGTTTGAACTTCTGTTTATTGCGGACGATGACGACAAGTGCAAAACGAAGAATTTTGACACCTTAAGACAAGTGGTTAAAGTGGTTTATCCTGAAAATGCACAGCCCGAATTTGAACAAATCGCTAGGAGACAAACTTTAAGAGTAAACGAGCAAGCGTCCATTGATATTGAAGCATTTGATCTTGATGCCAATGATGATATTACTATGACTTTTGCTGACGGGATAAGGCAGCCGGCCTCCGCTAGCCTGAACTTCCAACCTGTTTCGGGTAAAAGTAGAATCAGATCTGTATTGGAATGGAAACCTGAGTGTTCTCTATTGAGATTTGGAGAAACATCTAAACTATTGGATGTCGTATTACAAGTATCAGATAATGCTTGCCCTATAAGTAAGATCGACACTTTAAAAATCACTTTCGAAATCATCGATAATACTGAAAGACAGGAGTCGTTTTTACCCCCAAACGTATTTACCCCAAATGGTGATGGAGTTAATGACCGTTTTCAACTAAATGGGAATGTTGATATTAATCAAAACCTTCCTCCTGACAACTGCGACAATACATTCTTGTATATTGACATTAACAACAGAGCGGGAACATCCGTCTTTAGATCAGAAAATCGTGATTTTGCTTGGACAGGAGGTCAATTCCCAGCCGGGGTTTACTTCTACGTCATTAAGTACACTAATACAGAATTTAAAGGATACATTCATTTAATGCGCTAAAGCCATTATTCTTTGTATCAAGGCACAGGAAAAGCACTCGTCAGCTCCTTTTCAGCTGCAATAAATCCGAAAGAGTCCCAACTAGGACTTTCCATTATTTGAAGGAAAATTTCATTGGCTTTACTCGTATTGCCTTGCTGCTGATACCAATTACCTACTCCGTATGCCAATGTTGGATTTAGTGTTCCATTTTCCAGCTTTGCTTTGGCAAGTAGTGTTTCAGCTTTTTTCTCGCCTTTGAAAAGAAGTAGTAAATCTAAATAAGCCTTATTCTCCACCATTTTCATTTTGGAGTGAATGATTTCCAACAGTTCTTCCGCCATTTCTACATTGCCCACTTTCTTATAGCTCATGTAAAGCCAATAAGTGGTGGCTACCATCAGATCATTGTTATCACTCACTTTCATGCATTGATTGTAGGCGGAGATAGCTTTATCATATCTTCCATCTAGATAATGTGCTAATCCGAAATGATACCAAATATTAAAAAAATCATTTCCCAAAGGCTGATTCAATTTGTTTGGAAGCCCATCTGGTTCTATTCCATTCGTAGCATTCGCGGCATGGAAAGCTGCCATCTCAAAATCATCTACTGCATTTGAAATTTGGCGTGTGGTAATATACCTGTGACCTCTGTGTCTTCTCAATCTATGTGAAAGCGGGTACTTAACCAACCCATCTGTGTATACTTGGATGGACTCCAAAAACTGACCTAAATAAGCAAGTCGCCTACCCTGCCAAATAATAAGTTCAAGACTGTCTGGGTATTGAATCACACGCTCTTGAGCAACTTGAAAATTTTCTTCAAATTTCTTTCGGGTAGAGTTTGGTAACTCCTTATCTTTCAATTCTTCCCCCAAAAAAGAAACAATTACATCTATAGCTTTTACCTCCTCTTTGATGGGAGGTTTCTCTATAGATGCTTCTCTATTTGGTGTCTGGCAAGAGAATAAACCTACAATCAGTAATGGTAGTAGGTTCTTCATTACTCTTCCCAATTCGGATAGCCTGGCTGTACTAATTCCTTACCGTCTTTAGCTTCCTCTACCATTTCTCTGACATCCTTTAGAAGTTCTTTGGCGTCATAGACAATCCCATCTTTAATGGTATACTTCACTCCTCCAACACGAGTAATCTCATTATCTTCTGTAAGCTTAATCGCACCTGTTCCATACAACACCTTCAAATTCTCTAGCGGATTTTCCTCCACTAAAACAAGATCAGCAAGTTTACCTACTTCTATCGTTCCAATTTCCTTATCCATTCCAAGAGCTTGAGCGCCCATTAAAGTAGAAGCTCTGATCACTTCTAAAGGATGGAAACCAGCTTCTCTCAGCAATTCCATTTCACGTATGTATGCAAACCCGTATAGTTGGAAAATGAATCCAGAATCAGAGCCTGTTGTTACTCTACCTCCTCTATTCTTAAACTCATTGACAAAGGTCATCCATAATCGATAGTTTTCTTTCCATTGAACCTCTTCTTCTGTTCCCCAAAAATGCCAGTAAGATCCATGAGACACTTTGCTAGGCTGGTAGAATTTCCAAAGGGAAGGAAGTGTGTAATCATTATGCCAATCCGCATTTCGTGCACGCATTAAATCTCTACTTGCTTCATAGATATTGAAAGTAGGATCTAATGTGAAGTCAAGTTCCAAAAGACGATTCATCACTGAGTTCCACTTATCTGAGTAAGGAGCTGCTGCTTGTTTCCAAAGCCTACCAGCCTCCCCAAAACGATCTTGCTCATTTTGATAATTATAGTCTAGTGGGTAATCCTGCACGATACGATCTGTAAACAATGCTTCCGGCAATCCATACCAATGTTCCATAGTTGTCAACCCGGATTCAGCAGAATTGATAACGTTCCACCAAGTCACATTCAACTGCGCATGATGCATTGCAGATCTCAATCCAAGTCGCTTATTCTCCCTCAATGCAGCATCCATTACTTCTGGTGTAGCTCCAAAGAATTTTATTCCATCAGCTCCTCTTCTGTAGTTAGCTTGAACCCAAGACTTTGCTTCAGCAGCGGTAGTAATAGACCCATTTAATTTTTCTGAGGAGACATTCTTTTCTCCTGGTAATTTTCTGTTAATATCAACTTTTGACAAATCTTGATTGAATGAAGTATATGCGAGTATTCTTGGAGCTGTAATCTCATTATTGGCACTTCTTTTCTTATGATTCAAAACCCATTCCAAACCATTACCAGCAGAGGGATCTCTTATGGTAGTGATGCCATGCCCCATCCAAAGTTTGAACACATATTCTGCAGGCGTTCCTTGACTGGACCCTCCAATGTGCCCGTGCATATCTACAAATCCGGGCATCACATACATTCCTTCAGCCTGAATCTCACGACCGCTTCCATTGAACTTTGGTCTACGATCATCTTTGATTTCTACTCCTGGATAGCCGACAACTTGAATCTTAGTTATCATATTGTTTTCAACCACTATATCCACAGGTCCGATAGGAGGAGCTCCGTTTCCGTTTATAAGTGTTGCTCCTCTTATAATTAATTGCTC
>JBGCFL010000215.1:0-21930 GCA_045106975.1 Ekhidna sp.
AATTCTTCTAAAGCTTCTTTTGTAAATCCCTTTAAACCCTCAATTACTTCTACTGGGAATGGTTTTACATCCACATCCGTTTCATTAATTATTTTGTTTAAGTACTCTCCGTTTCTTGCATCAAATTCTGCACCCATCCAGGTACTAGTTCGGTAGCAGGCTGTTTTAATAATTTGCTGAAGATCAGATGGCAGTGCATCAAATTTTGGCTTATTCACGAGCATCTCTAGCGCTGGGCCTGGTTCATGCCAGCCTGGATAGTAATAATGCTTGGCTACATTGTAGAACCCCATCAAGTAATCATGAAATGGTCCTATCCACTCTGTGGCATCAATAACCCCTCGCTCTAGATTAGTATAAATTTCTCCACCGGAAACTAAGACTGGTGTACCACCAGCTTTAGCCAACACCTTCCCTCCAAGTCCTGGAATACGCATCTTCAATCCCTTCAGGTCATCTATCGTATTGATTGCTTTTTTGAACCACCCTGCCATTTGCACTCCTGTGTTCCCACATAGGATTGGTTGGATATTAAATGGCGAATATGTTTCTTCCCAAAGTTTATCTCCACCTCCGGCTATTATCCAAGAGGCCATTTGTTGCGAATTCATCCCAAAAGGGACGGCAGCAAAAAACTGAGAAGAAGGAACCTTACCAGCCCAGTAGTAGGCTGCACCGTGGTTCATCTCAACTGCGCCATTGCTCACCGCATCAAATCCTTCCAGTGCAGGAATCAATTCTCCTCCACCATAAACAGCAATTTCCATTCTCCCACCAGACATCTCTTTTACCCAATCCGCCAACTGCTTGCATCCAGTCCCAACAATGGGGAAATTAGGAGGCCAAGTAGTTGTCATCTTCCACCTATACGTGTTATTAAAATTGATATAAGGCCCTTGAGTCTTTTCCTCTGACTTCACACATGAAGCAAGTGAAGTTGCTCCAGCGGTAGCCAATACAGATTTGGTTAAGAAATTACGACGTTTCATAGTGATCAAATATAGCTTATGTCATATTGAGTAAAAAAATGTTAACTAGATCGTCATCCCTGATTTATTCAAGGATCTAACTACCATCTTTTCACCATCTATATAATCTCCATTTTACTTTACAAGGTCATTGTTTAAATTTCTTGTTTCAAAAAAATTGAACTATGAAAAATCTAACCTTCATTTCAGCCCTTTTTTTTCTTTGGTCATGCCAGCCAGTCACAGAAAAAAAAGCAAATCTTAACTATCCACAAACTGCTACTGTCGATACTGTCGATACCTACTTTGGTACAGATGTACCCGATCCTTATAGATGGCTTGAAGATGACAAGTCAGAAGAGACGGGCGAATGGGTCAAGTCTCAAAATGTAGTGACTAATGCATACTTAGATAACATTGATTTCAGAGAAGTTATCAAAACGAGATTGACGGAGCTAGAGGATTATGAGAAAATAAGCGCCCCCTTCAAACAAGGAGATTACTATTATTTTTTCAAAAATGATGGACTTCAGAACCAGTCTGTGATTTATAGATACAAATCATTTGACGATGAGCCAGAGGTCTTTCTTGATCCAAACACTTTTTCAGATGATGGAACTACCGCTTTGGGAGGTCAAAGCTTTTCCAAGGACAATAAATATTATTCTTACGCCACTTCTACTGGCGGTTCTGATTGGAGAGACATCTTCATTATGAATACAGAAACAAAAGAGAAGCTTTCTGACGAAATCAAGTGGGCAAAATTCACTGGAATGAGTTGGTACAAAGACGGATTTTTCTATCAAGGGTTTGACGCTCCAAAAGATGGAGATGAATTGAAAGGAGCTAATCAATTTGGCAAAATTTACTACCACAAAGTGGGAACAAGTCAGTCTGAAGACCAATTGATTTACTCAAATCCTGACAATGCAGAAAATAGATTTGGTTCTTCAGTGAGTGAAGATGAACGGTTCTTGTTCATTTACTCCTACACAGGTACAAGCGGAAATGAACTCTATGTTAAAGATCTTTCCGATAAAAATGCGAAATTCATTCCTGTCATTACAGGTTTTGATAACGATCATTATGTTGTAGAAAATAAGGAAGAAGAACTAATCATTCATACCAACCTAGATGCTCCTAATAATAAGTTGATCACTGTCAATTTTAGAAACCCTTCGCCAGAAAACTGGAAAACTCTGATTCCCGAAACTGAAAATGTGATGAGTGCAGGTAGCGCAGGAATGAAGCTCTTTGCATCCTACTTAGTAGATGCAAAAACATCCATCAAGCAGTATGATTATGTTGGGAAATTGGAAAGAGAAGTTGAACTACCAGGAATTGGTACGGCAAGAGGATTTGGGGGCATTAGAGAGGATGAAGAATTATTCTATTCATTCACTTCATTCACAACACCTTCTGCTGTGTATATATACAACATTGTCACAGGCGAATCTAAACTTCACAGACGACCTGAATTGGATTTCAATCCTGATGACTATGAGACAAAGCAAATTTTTTACACAAGTAAGGATGGCACCAAAGTGCCGATGTTTATTGTTCACAAGAAAGGCTTAGAGCTGAATGGAAAGAATCCAACCTGGCTTTATTCCTATGGAGGATTCAACGTATCGCTACGTCCTTCTTTTAGTACGTCAAGAATAGTGTGGTTAGAAAATGGAGGAGTCTTCGCCATGCCTAACATAAGAGGAGGAGGAGAATACGGTGAGGAGTGGCATAAAGCAGGAACCAAAATGCAAAAAATCAACGTGTTTGATGACTTCATTGCTGCTGGTGAATATTTAATTAACGAAGGATATACTTCAAGTGATTATCTCGCTCTTCAAGGAGGTTCAAACGGAGGACTTCTGGTTGGTGCTACCATCAATATGAGACCTGATCTAGCCAAAGTTGCTTACCCTATGGTTGGGGTAATGGATATGTTGCGCTATCAAAATTTCACTATAGGTAGAGCATGGTCTGCAGACTATGGTACAGCAGAAGACTCTCCAGAAATGTTTGAATACTTGAAGTCTTATTCTCCAGTTCATAATATTAAGGAAGGGGCAAACTACCCTGCCGTGATGGTAACTACTGCCGATCATGATGACAGAGTAGTACCTGCTCATTCATTTAAATATGCCGCAACTCTTCAAGCAAAAAACACAAACAGTGCTAATCCTCTCTTGATTAGAGTGGAAACCAATGCGGGTCATGGAGCAGGAATGTCAACAGAAAAGCGGATTGAATTAAGTGCTGATATGTACTCATTTGCTTGGTATAATATGGGAGTGATTCCTGAGCTTGCGAAAGAGAAAATGTAAATACTGATTGAGATTGTTTCAAAACGTATACCCTGTCTCACTGAGCTTGTCGAAATGCGACAGAAGAGGAGCGAAATTTTGAAACAATCTCTTTTATTTTAGTCATATGGTAACAATCAGAAAGGGAGAAAAAATGGACTTACCCGAGGCTCTTAAACTAGTAGGAGAACTAGCGGAGTACGAAAAAGCGCTTGACCAAGTAGCAAATACTGTTGCTCAAATGGAAATAGATGGTTTTGGGGAAAATCCTGTCTTTGGTTTTCTTATTGCCGAAGATGAAGATGGAATCATCGGAACAGCCATTTATTACTACAGGTACTCAACTTGGAAAGGGCGAAGATTGTATTTGGAAGATCTGGTAGTAACAGAAAAGAAGCGAGGTACTGGAGCAGGTAAAAAACTCTTCGAAGCAACACTTCAAGTAGGGAGAGACACCAACTGTACTGGCATGATGTGGCAGGTACTGGATTGGAATGAACCCGCCATTAATTTCTATAAGAAGTATAATACCCAATTTGAAGACAATTGGATCAACTGCAACATCGATTATTAAATAACTTCTAATGTAGACAGGTCAACTTACATTAGGGAAAAGGCAAATAATGCTGTTTGACTATACAAAGCGGAAAATAAAATCGTTTTATTTTTGTTTCAAATTACGAACACCCTATGAACCACGACTCATACCTCGAATTTCTCGCTAGCTGGCAAGAAATCGTACATTTCTTAGTTTTTGTGCCAATTGGATTGGCTATTCTAAACTATGTCATTTATAAGGTCTCATTTTCTTCAAAAAAGACTTTCAAAGAAAAATTTGATTTAGCTAGTCAGAAAGAAAGTAAGAAATTTTTAATGTCACATTGGCTACTAGCAGTAGCGCTCTTCTTTTTCTGTAATTCACTAGAATACGAAACCATGCAAATAAAATTTACGTGGTTTTTCATTCGCTTATTCGTTTCCTTCTGTGCAGGGGTATTGTATGGATATGTAGCACATTTGATTTTGAAGTTTTACTATCCTGGCAAACTCGATAAAAAGCTTAAAAAACTTAGGTATACTCCACGTATTAATCCTGCCAACGGCAACAAAATGCAATTGCTAAGCGAGTCAGAGGAAGACGCTTATCTTGATGAAGGAATGCAGGCAGAAGAAAATGCCTTTTCAGTAGACTATGATGTATGGATTGATTCGGCAACTGGCTTCACAAAAATTGAAAAGTATAAGGGACATTTAAATGCACTTGAGTGTGATAGATGTGGTTTTCAAACATTGAGACTCACCAAGGAAGAAATCATTAAGAAAGCAACTGAAACAGAAGACGGAGAATTGTATAAAGAATACAATTGCTCTTACTGTAAGCGGATAAAGCGTAAAAATGTTGTGCTTTCCCACAAAATCAAGGAAACAAGTGATACCGCTCAGCTTATAGCTAATCCATTGGATCATGATAGTAGAATATCAGTTGTAAAAATTGAGATTCATGGTAGTAAAGGAGAAATAAAAGAATACGACTTTCAGAGCCTCAATCAAGCAAAAGATTTCTTAGAGGAGTTTGACTTTGAGAAGTTAGAGGAAGAAGTGTAATCCGTTTTTTATAGGCTTTAGTCGTTATTTTACATGACCTTAATGCGATTATTTAATTGAACTACACAGCCATGCCAAAAATTAGAATCAAATCTGTACAGTGCACTACTCCTGATGAAATAGATAAGGATGAAATGTACCTGAAGATAAATGGTAAAAAAATTTGGCCAGAAGGTGAGTTATATCATAGGGTAGATACGGGTGATGTTGCTAAGGTAGATCTTGAGCTTGATGTGTCAGATGGTTGGAATGAAATAGAAGTCTGGGATTTCGATTTCGTTAGTCTCAATGATCTTCTAGGGGTTTTTAAGTTCAAAGCAGATACTACTCCAGGCCAATACTCCACTAGCATGACATTACTAGAGAAAAATAGCACCGCCAGTTATTTGATGGTTTGGGAGATTTTTGACTAGTCTTTTCTTTAAGTCAATAAAAATAAACCGACACACAAAGTATTAATTATAATTTATATTATACATAAAATGTATAAATAATATTTTATGTACATCTAAGGTATTGCCATTTAGATTTGCCAAAAAAACAACTCGGAAAATGTCAATGCAGTCACAAACACCCAATACTGAATCAGAAAAACTTGTTAAAACAAAAATAGCAGTAGCGAAAGGCGATGGAATTGGCCCTGAAATAATGGATGCCACACTTGAAATACTATCTGCGGCTGGGGCCTCAATAGAGCCAAGTTTTATTGATGTAGGAGAAAAGGTCTACTTGTCTGGTAACACAGCAGGAATCTCCGATCAATCTTGGGATACGATTAACGATACCAAAATTTTACTAAAAGCACCAATTACTACCCCGCAAGGATCTGGATATAAGAGTTTGAATGTGACTATCAGAAAGTCGTTGAACCTGTTTGCAAACGTAAGACCGTGCAAATCAATGCATCCATTTGTGCAAACGCTTCATCCAAATATGGATGTGGTTGTCGTTCGTGAAAATGAAGAGGATTTGTATGCGGGTATTGAGCATCAGCAGACAGATGATGTAATTCAATGTCTAAAATTGGTTACTAAATCAGGTAGTGAGAGAATCATCAGATACGCATTTGAGTATGCAAGACAAAACAATAGAAAGAAGGTGACTTGCATGGTCAAAGACAATATCATGAAGCACACTGATGGCATGTTTCACAGAGTCTTTGATGCCGTAGGAGAAGAGTATCCAGAAATAAAGAAAGAAGTACAAATCATCGATATAGGGGCTGCAAAATTGGCTTCACGCCCTGAGGATTTTGACGTGGTAGTAACACTGAATCTATATGGAGACATTGTTTCTGATATTACGGCAGAAATTGCTGGTTCAGTAGGATTAGCAGGTTCTTCGAATGTGGGAAGAAACTATGCCATGTTTGAAGCTATTCATGGTTCTGCACCTGATATAGCCGGGAAAAATATAGCGAATCCATCAGGCTTGATAAATGCTTCTGTCATGATGCTTCAGCATATAGGTCAAACCGAAGTTGCTGAGAAAATCGCAAATGCATGGCTAAAAACGCTTGAAGACGGAATACATACCGCTGATGTCTTCAATCAAGAATTTAGCACAACGAAAGCTAGTACTAATATTTTTGCAAAAGCTGTAATTGAGCGATTGGGCCAAAAGCCTTCAAAACTAAACCCTGTCTCCTTTGAAGGAGGAGTTATGAAGTTTGCAGAAGAGAAGATTGAAACAAAAGAAAAGGCAGAGAAGAAGCTTGTAGGAGTGGATGTTTTTGTGGACTGGGATGGAAAAAATCCTGACACCATTGGTGAGCAGCTAAAATCAATCTCTTCCGCACTGCAGTTGAAGATGATCACAAACAGAGGAGTAAAGGTATATCCGAATGGAAATCCAGAAACATATTGTACAGATCATTGGAGATGTAGATTTGTGAGTAACGATATAGACATTGCTACGAAACCAAAGTATGAAAAAATAGAAGCAGCATCTATTGTGTCGCTTCTAAATGAACTACTTGGTGACAATGTTGATGTCATAAAAACGGAGAACTTGTACTATTTTGGTGAGGAGCGCGGATTTACTTTAGGTCAAGGGGAATAAAGCCTACATAGGTTTTAATAAAGTAAGAACATCTGTTTTTTTAAAAGAAGCCTCAAAAGAGGCTTCTTTTCTATTTTAAACAGGCAGTTGATACCCTTTTAAAGTTTTGT
This sequence comes from Ekhidna sp., assembly GCA_045106975.1. Lineage (GTDB taxonomy): Bacteria > Bacteroidota > Bacteroidia > Cytophagales > Cyclobacteriaceae > Ekhidna. The sequence goes on from JBGCFL010000215.1 coordinate 7,048, forward strand.
ATAGTCGAACTGCATGAGTGTCAGTTAAGCCACTTACAAAATCAACAACAATTTGTAACAATGAGTAAACTGAAGTCTCATTTTCAAGTTGTACCAAGTACTCTTCAGGCAGTAATCTTAAGATAGATTTATGTTTGGGCAGTGGCTTTTGGAAACATGACTGATATGCAGAGGTAGCGAACGCCTCTATTAGATGATCCATCACCTCATATCCTCCTGCTTCTTTCTCCAGCACTTGCTTTGCTTGATATATCTTGTCTATAGATAACTCTATGATTTCCTTCAAAGTGGAAGCCGATGGAATCAATCCTGTCAAAGCCTTATCAAATGAGCCGCTTATTATTTCCTCCTCTTTATGAGTAAACAATTCTGAGCATTCTTGTATGAGTTTACCTATGGCCATTGCTCTGAGCGTTCCCAATTTTTCATTTAGGGAAGGAATCTTCTGAACCTTCTCTTCCGAATAAGAATCGCCAATAATAGCCGCCAGTAAGTCTTTCACTTGTTCAAACGGAACTAAGCCTAATCGACAACCATCTTCCAAGTCAATGATGTGATAGCAGATGTCATCGGCTGCCTCTACTAGAAAAGCCAGTGGATGCCTTGCCCATTTGGAGTCATCCAATTTTTCTAGCCCCATGCCATCACACATAGCTTTGAAAAGCTCTGCATTGCTTTGATAATAGCCAAACTTTTTTTGACTCTTCCTACCTTTTTCTTTCGTGCAAGACGATGTTAATGGATATTTTGTGAAAGCTCCCAGTGTCGCATATGTGAGTTTTAATCCTCCATGAGTTTTGCTATTAAGTATTCGAAAGCCTTGAGCATTTCCTTCAAAAGTGATGAGGTCGCTCCACTCTTCGGCAGATACTTTATCTTTAAAAAAGAGGCCTTTCTCATTGGTCAGAAAGAAGGAAGAAATGCTGTCCTCGCCCGAATGTCCAAATGGAGGATTTCCTAAATCATGCGCTAGACACGCTGCTCCTACAATGGCTCCAATATCTGCTATGGTATATCCTTTCTCCTTAAGTTCAGGATATTTTTCTAAAAGGTAAGTACCAGCGTTTTTTCCTAAAGAACGACCCACCACAGATACTTCTAAACTATGTGTCAATCGTGTGTGAACAAAGTCATCCTCTGGTAAGGGGAAAACTTGCGTTTTGTCCTGTAGCTTTCTAAAGGGATGTGAGAATATGATTCGATCATAATCTTGCTCAAATCGACTTCTCGTTTGATCGTTTGTAAGAACCTCCGTTTCGCCAGGTCTTTTGGGGGATAAAAGTTGAAGCCAATTCATTGCTGAAAATTAGCCGATTTCTAGCAAAGCAGGATCCTGCTTTAGCAATCGACAAAGAGTTTGATAAGTTTTAGGATGTTTTTCTAAAAAGAGTTTTGATCGCTCAAAGAAGTTTTCGACTGCTACCGCGAAGAATTCTTCGTTGTTGGTCGCGCCATATTCACGGAAGAAATACTCCGTTCCATTCCGGATTTCTTGTATTGTTCTTTCGGCACGAATTTCCCATTCATGCAAGATTTCAGCATCTAAAAAATCAAACTCTTGATTGGTTATTCTATTCTCAAGTCGAAGTGCATGAGCCATTTCATGCAGCCCAAGATTTCTTCCATCCTTTTGCAGGTACCCTTCTACAAAATACTTCCATGAAAGCACAATTGCCTTAGCTCTGGGATTGACTTCTCCTTTATGCCTTGCCTTATTTGCATGACTATAAAACGTGTCAGGATAGACCAAAATATTTCTAAACCATCTCAGATTGACGTTAGGAAACCCAAATGTGAGTTGTATAGCTGAAGCCGATATAAGCACCTTCATTTCCATAGAAACATGATTCATCTCTCGTGGAATAAACTTCTTTGAGGTCATAAAAGACGCAACTCTTTTGCAAAAGACCTCTTTGGATTTTGAAGGTAGTTTTTGATAAAATTCAAAGTGGTTTTCTAAATAGGACTTATGTTTCTTACTTAGAAAAAAGGCTGGAAACAAAGATCCAGTTTTGCGAAATCGTACTAAATATCGTGCAATAAACGGAACCAATAAAAGAAGTAAGTACTCCAAATTTAGATGCTTTTCAGCAAGTGTTTCATATCTACTTTATCATGCAATCTAGAAACCAACTCTTCTACAGAAACTCTTTCTTGCTCCATGGTATCACGGTCTCTGATAGTCACCGTATTATCATCTAATGACTGATGATCAATCGTCACGCAATAGGGAGTTCCAATAGCATCCTGTCTTCTGTATCGCTTACCAATGGCATCCTTTACATCATATTGGAATGAAAAATCATATCTGATTTCATTCAAAATTTCTTCTGCCTTTTCCGGTAAACCATCTTTGTTCATCAATGGCAGTATAGCCACCTTATTTGGTGCCAAAGCTGGAGGAATTCTCAAGACCGTTCGTTCACTACCGTCCTCTAATTTCTCTTCAGTATAGGCAGAAGACATGATTGCTAAGAACATTCGGTCTAAACCAATAGACGTTTCTACCACGTATGGCACATAGCTCTCATTGGTTGCAGGGTCAAAAAATTGAAGTTTCTTACCTGAATGCGCTTCATGTGCTTTTAGATCAAAATCCGTTCTGGAGTGAACTCCTTCTAGTTCTTTAAAGCCCATCGGAAAATCAAATTCTACATCAGTAGCTGCATTGGCATAGTGAGCCAAATTCGCATGATCATGGAAGCGATAATTATCTTCTCCAAGCCCGAGTGCCTTGTGCCAAGCAATTCTCTTTTCCTTCCAGTGCTCATACCATTCCATTTCTGTGCCTGGTTTCACGAAGAATTGCATTTCCATTTGCTCAAATTCTCTCATTCTAAAGATGAATTGACGAGCAATAATTTCATTTCTAAAAGCCTTTCCAATTTGAGCAATACCGAATGGTAATCTCATTCGAGAAGTCTTTTGGACATTGAGATAGTTTACAAAAATGCCTTGCGCAGTTTCTGGCCTAAGGTAAATTTTGTCTGCTCCATCTGCCAATGAACCCATCTCTGTGGAAAACATCAAATTGAACTGACGGACATCTGTCCAGTTTTTGGAGCCTGAAACCGGGTCTGCAATTTCTAATTCTTCTATGAGTGCTTTTACATCTTCAAGCTTTCCTTCACTTAGAGCAGAACCCATTCTGCCCTCTATGTCTTTTATCTTTTCATAGTACCCAACTACTCTTGGGTTAGTCGCTACGAATTCTTCTTTATTAAAAGCATCTCCAAATCGCTTGGCTGCCTTAGTCACTTCTTTGTTAATCTTTCCTTCAATCTTAGCAATGTATTCTTCAATCAACACATCTGCTCTGTATCGTTTCTTAGAATCTTTATTATCAATCAAAGGATCATTGAATGCATCCACATGACCGGATGCTTTCCAAGTGGTTGGATGCATGAAAATAGCAGCATCAATCCCCACAATATTGTCATTCATTCGAACCATCGCTTGCCACCAATATTGCTTAATATTGTTCTTCAATTCTGACCCGTTGGGACCGTAATCATAAGTAGCCGACAGGCCGTCATAAATATCACTGGATGGATAGATAAATCCATATTCTTTGCAGTGTGAAACAATGTTTTTTAATGTACTTCCTTCAGACGAATTGCTCATAGGCCGCAAAGATATGTTCCTTGATTGGCTTTATGTTTTGACTTTTGGCTTTTTTCTTATCAGTCAAATTTCAACTGCATCTGATTCAAACTCTCAATGGAGCCAACCGCAGTAATCGTGTCTTTAATCCGGAGACGAGTATACCCATGGGTAATTATGGTTTGACCGCCACGAACTACAGAAAGGATGATCACATCAGCAGGTAGTCGTAAGTCTCGAAGTGTAATGCCATGCAGATTTGGATTGAGAATTTCCAAATCTCGAGTATCCTTTCCTTTCGACATACCAAGCAATAAAGAAGCTGCTTGAGGAGATCTCACAAAGTGATCCAACAGACTCACTATGGCGGTAGATGGGTCAACTATTTTGGCGTTTAAGCCAAGAAATTTCTGAGAATTGTATCGTTGATTCAGTCGTACTATTAGATCCTTAGTGCCAAATTTATGATTGGCAATTTCACATATTTCTAAGTTCTCCTGGTCACTTAGCATGCAAACAATCGCTTCAGATTTATCTGCTTTTACCTTTTTCATTTCTTCATGACTTATCTCTTTCAAGTAAACCATATCAATTCCGTCAGGCTCAGGGAATGTGCCAATGTCTTTGAGAGTCGCAAGTTGGACTTCCCAACCATTTTCCAGAAGCTGGTGAGCAAGCGCCACAGATTGGCTCTCAAAACCAACAATGGTAGCATCGCGTATTCCATCAAACTCTGGAGTCGGCGCTTTACTTCTATCTTCTCCTACTTGATATATTGCCCATTTAAAAAGCGGAGGTCCAATGAATTGATTAAGAACAATAAGAGCGATAATGACCATAGAAAATTGCTCTCCCCATCCTGGGAATTCGTTTGCAACAACAGTTGCCAATCCTAAAGCAACACCTGCTTGAGTGATATAGGGCATCCAACCTAAATGGTTAAACTTCATAGGATCTTTAGCAAGAAGGCCTCCAGTATAGCCACCAATTATCATAGTGAAAATACGGATTGCAAAGAGTATCAATGCTACACCTATAACCTCACCAATGACATCTAGAGCAAAAGAAGCGCCGGTTAATGTGAAAAAAGCCACATAAACAGGGATGCTTAAGTCTTCCAATATTTTAAGAAACTCCGGTCTTGCTTTGGAAAAATTGGTTACTCTGAAACTGGCTAGAATACACATTAAAAGAGGTTCCAAAAATATTTTATGTCCCAGCTCTACCTCAGTAATTCCGCTGACCCAAGTAGACAATGCATAAGCTGAGTAACCAATTAATAAAACGAGAACAGTTTTTAGATGTCTTGCTATTCGCCATGAGAGTGTGGCTTTGAGGATAAGCCCAAAAACGAAAAATCCAATAACAAAAGATAGCCCTAGCTCTAGAACAAGGATAAGTATTTCAATATAGTTGAACTCTTGACCAGAAATAAGGACTTGAGAAAGCGAAAGACAGATGGAGAACAGAACAATCACTAAGAAATCTTTTACAACTGTTACACCCATCACTGTCTGCACGAAGGGTCCTTTAGCACGAAGTTCATTGATCACTGCAATAGCTGAGGCAGGTGACCTTGCAACAAAAATTGCGGCAGTTATCATAGCGATCGACACTTTTGCAGCATCTGTCATCCCCGACATGTAGGGGATATAATCAGAAAGGAGGTATACCAGAACAGTACCCAAAACAAAGGTTACCACTAGTTGGCCAAAAGTATTCCACTTGATAGAACTTATTCTGCTCCTTAGTTCTCTGAGATACAATTCTGCTCCTGCTGCAAAAGCTATATAAGCAAGAGCAACTTCATTTATGAAGTTGAGACTTGACTTTGCAGTGACGGGAATAAGGCCAATAATATAAGGACCAGCAATAATCCCTGTGAAAATCAATCCCGTAATTAAAGGAAGTCTAATTCGCTGGAAAGCTTTCGCAATCTGATTAGCAGCTATTGCAATCACCAGAAATCCAGCGATTAATATAATTATCTCTTTATTTACCAGTAGTAAATCCAATTTATTGTCTTTTGGCGTACATCTTGCACTGGTTCTGATGTGAAAATGTTCACATTGGAATCAAACAGGCATTAACATACGTTTGTTGATCTGAATAATCTTACAATATAAATACTATGCATAAGATCACTATTTTTTTTATCACCATTATTTTAAGTTTCGCTTCATTTTCCCAAAATGGAATAGATCATTCATCATATAATGGATTGTTGCAGAAGTATGTGAATGATGAAGGGATGGTTGACTACAAAGGATTGGGCAAGGACAGATCTAAGCTAAAATTATATCTCGAAATGCTAGAAACTACACCCCCTCATAAAGACTGGACAGAAAATCAACGACTCGCATATTGGATTAATGCATACAATGCTTTCACATTAGAATTAATTCTAGATAATTATCCTGTAAAGAGCATTAAAGACATTGGCTCATACATTAAAATTCCTTTTGTAAACACTCCCTGGGATATCAAATTTATCAATATTGGAGATGAGGAATACGACCTGAATAACTTGGAACATGGAATAATAAGAAAAGAATTTGAGGAACCTCGGATACACTTTGCACTAGTGTGTGCTGCGGTCTCTTGTCCCAAGTTACAGAATGAGGCCTACACACCTAAAAATTTGGATGCTCAACTTACCAAGGCTGCTAAAGACTTTTTAGCCGACCCTAAAAAGAATGAACTGAAAAATTCCAAAAAAGTGGTTCTATCGAAGCTTTTCAACTGGTATGGTGGCGATTTCACCAAAAAACTTAGCCTTGTGGAGTATCTAAATCAATACTCATCAACTCAATTAGATAAAGGAGCTAAGATTGATTGGAAAGACTATGACTGGGCGTTAAATGAACAGGAATAATTAGAAAAGTTCAAACAAAAAAGCCCGCAATAGCGGGCTTGTGAAATTTCATTATTTTGAATATTACATCACAATCTTTCGCCCAACACTATGATACTCAAATCCAAGCTCCTCCATCTGAGAAAGAGAGTATAAGTTTCTTCCGTCAAAAATGACTTTGTTCTTTAACGATGAAAGAACTTTATCAAAATTTGGTGTTCTGAAAATAGGCCATTCAGTCATAATCATTAAAGCATCAGCATTGCTTAATGCATCGTACTCATCATTGGAGAATGTAATTTTGTCTCCAAAGATTTCTTTAACATTCTCCATTGCTTCAGGATCATATGCTTGAACTTTGGCTCCCATATCTAGGAGTGTATTAATGTTTTCCAAAGCTGGAGCCTCTCTAATATCGTCAGTATATGGTTTAAAGGCTAGCCCCCAAACAGCGATTGTCTTTCCTGAAAGGTCGCCACCAAAATAAGATTTCAATGGACCGATCAATTTTTGCTTTTGATCTTCATTGACATTCATAACTGAATTAAGAATTTTAAAATCATAATCAGCTTCTTTAGAAGACTTTGCTAATGCTTGAACATCTTTTGGAAAGCAGCTTCCGCCGTAACCAATACCTGCAAATAAGAAACGATTTCCAATTCGAGTATCAGTTCCGATTCCTTTTCTCACTTTGTCAACGTCTGCTCCCATTAGTTCGCATAGATTGGCTATTTCATTCATGAAAGTGATCTTGGTTGCGAGGAATGAATTAGCTGCATATTTTGTTAATTCGGCAGAACGAACATCCATGAAAATTACTGGATTCCCTTGTCTTACGAACGGTGTATAAAGTTGCTCCATCAACTTGATAGATTTTTCAGATTCAGCACCAATAACTACCCTGTCAGGCTTCATAAAGTCTTCAACGGCTACACCTTCTCTTAAAAACTCAGGGTTGGACACCACTTCAAAGTCCACTTTTGCTCCTTGTGATACTTTTTCAGTTACTTTTTCAGCGGTTCCAACTGGTACTGTACTCTTATCAACGATCACAGTATACTGATCAAGCATTGGCCCTAAATCTTCCGCTACTCTTAGTACATATTGCAAATCTGCTGAGCCATCCTCTCCAGGAGGGGTTGGTAAAGCCAAGAATATAATTTGTGCACCCTTTATGCCTTCTGCAAGATTGGTAGTAAATTCTAACCTCCCTTGGCGTATATTTCTTTCAAATAGAACTTCAAGTCCAGGCTCGTAGATTGTTATTTGCTTATTTCTAAGTTTTTCTACCTTTTTTTCATCGATATCTACACATGTAACATGGTTTCCTGTTTCAGCAAAACACGTTCCAGTAACTAAACCAACATATCCCGTTCCTACTACTGCTATTTTCATTTAAAGTCGTATTTATTTCGAAAGCGCAAAAATACCATAATTGAGTAGATGACAGTTTAATAATGATGTTTTTTGACAAACAAGATGAGTAGTTTTGTGTTTTTAAGTTATCACCTTTTTATATTATGAAAATAGACAATTCAACACAAATATCAGAGAATCAATTAATGATCGCTCAAATGATTAGAGATTTTGCTGATAAAGAGATTGAGCACAAAAAAATGGAATGGGATGAGTCGCAACACTTCCCAGTCGATTTATTCAATAAAATGGGTGAGTTAGGTCTAATGGGAGTTTTGGTTCCTACCGAGTATGGTGGTTCGGGTTTTGGTTATCATGAGTACGTAACTGCCATTGTTGAGCTTTCCAAAATTGATGGCTCTTTAGGACTATCCTTGGCAGCTCATAACTCTTTGTGTACAGGACATATTTTACAGCATGCTAATGAAGAGCAAAAGAAAAAGTATTTACCTAAACTGGCTTCTGGTCAGTGGATAGGAGCCTGGGGTTTAACTGAGCCAAATACTGGGTCTGACGCAGGCAATATGAAGACTGCAGCTGTTAAGGATGGAAATGAATGGGTTTTAAATGGTGCGAAGAACTTCATCACACATGGTAATTCAGGAAATGTTGCAGTTGTAGTTGCAAGAACAGGTGAGCCAAATACTTCTCGTAACGCTAGTGCATTTATAGTTGAAAGAGGAACTGACGGATTCAACAAAGGAAGGAAAGAGGATAAGTTAGGGATGCGAGCTTCTGAAACTTCAGAAATGATTTTTGAAGATTGCCGTATTCCTGAAGGAAATCTAATAGGAGAAGTTGGTGATGGATTTGTGCAAGCACTGAAAGTGCTAGATGGCGGTAGAATTTCAATTGCTGCATTAGGTTGTGGTATTGCAGAAGGAGCACTAAATGCCGCCATTAATTATTCCAAAGAGCGAGAGCAATTCGGTAAATCTATCTCGAATTTTCAAGGGATCTCTTTCAAGTTGGCAGATATGGCAATGAAGGTAGATGCGTCAAAGCTACTAACTTTTCAAGCTGCAGAATTAAAGAATCTAGGTAAACCAGTTAATCGAGAATCAGCCATGGCAAAGCTATATTCATCAGAAGTAGCTGTAGAAGTAGCTGATGATGCTGTGCAAGTCTTTGGAGGTTATGGATATATAAAAGACTATCCAGTTGAAAAATACTATCGTGATGCTAAGCTCTGCACTATAGGTGAGGGTACTTCAGAAATTCAAAAATTAGTAATTGCTCGTACGTTACTTGCTTAATCATTGGAATCATAAATAATTGCAATTATATTTGCGCCCCAATAAAAATTCTAGAATGTTAATAATCAACGTCAAAGAAAACGAATCAATAGACAGAGCTCTTAAAAGATTCAAGAAGAAATTCGAAAAAACTGGTGTTCTAAGAGAGCTTAGATCAAGAACTAGTTTTACCAAGCCATCAATAGCTAGACGTGAAGAAGTACTAAAAGCTAAGTACATCCAAGGGATTCGTGACGAAGAAAATAAATAACTCGTCACCCTTCTACTTCACCTAAGGTTTTCGTAAGTTAGTATTCATCCTGAATCATCAGGATGGTACTGCTTATATGATTAGACCTTTCTTGATATATCTTTCGTCAGAAAAACGCTACAGTTCTCACACTGTTGAAGCATACAAGAAAGATTTAGATCAATTCTCAACTTACTTACTTACTAATTTCGAAATCGATCAATCGATTGAAGCAACGCACATCCACTTACGTGGTTGGGTTGTTGATTTAATGGAACAAGACTTATCTCCAAAGTCTGTAAACAGAAAAATTGCTACTCTAAAATCATACTATAAATTCCTTCAAGCCAGAGAATACATTGAGTTGAATCCGGCTACTCAGCTTAAGCCACTGAAAACAGAAAAGGACTTGCCTTCTTTTGTTAAAGAGGATGAAGTTCTATATCTGCTAGATAAAATCGAATTCAATGATAACTTTTATGGCATTAGGGATCGTTTGATTTTGGAATTGCTCTATGCTACTGGAATTCGATTAGCGGAACTCATAAATCTTAAGGAGACTGACATCAACTTTTATGATAAGACTATAAAAGTCTTGGGAAAAAGGAACAAGGAGCGAATCATCCCTATTGGAATTTCGTTAACACAGTTGATTAGATGTTATCTTGAAAGCAAGGAAGCTGAAGGAATGGGACGTGACATTTTAGTTCTTACCGATTCTGGAAAAAAGACATACAGTATGTTCATTTACAGAAAGGTGAAAAAATATCTTTCTACAGTGACGACTTTAAGTAAAAGAAGCCCACATGTAATGAGACATACGTTTGCAACACATTTACTAAATAAAGGGGCAGACTTGAATGCTGTGAAAGATTTGCTAGGTCATACTAGTTTAGCGGCAACTCAAGTATATACCCATAATTCAATAGAAAAGCTGAAGAAGGCCTTTGATCAGGCTCATCCTAAAGCTTAAATTTTATAACCTTTAAAATCACAATATATGAAGTTACAGATGCATGCTATTCACTTTGACGCAGACCAAAAACTGCTCGATTTTGCACAGAAGAAGTTGGATAAACTAGAAACATTCTTTGATAGAATTATTGATGGAGAAGTATTTTTTAGAGTAGAAAATGATGATTCAAGAGAGAATAAAATTGTGGAAATAAAACTAAATGCACCAGGGAATCAATTTTTTGCTAAGGAAAAATCTAAGTCTTTTGAGGCAGGAATTGACTCTGCGGTGGAGGCTTTAAGGAGACAATTGAAGAAGCATAAAGAAAAGCTTGTTTCTCATTAGAAAAAATTTATTTCACAAAAAAAGCCATCTTAACTTTCTTAAGATGGCTTTTTTGTAACTGTAAGCTTAAATTAATTTAATTCCTCTATCAAAGAGTTCGCTTAACTTCTTTCAGTTCAAATCCTTCGATAATGTCACCAACTTTAATGTCGTTGAAGTTTTTGATACTCAAGCCACATTCATAGCTTTTCTTCACTTCAGATACATCATCTTTGAATCGCTTCAGTTGATTTATTTCTCCTGTATACACTACAATTCCATCCCTGACAAGTCGAACTTTATTGGATCGTTTCACTGTTCCATCAGTCACATAACAACCAGCAACTGTACCTACTTTCGTGATTTTGTATACCTCTCTAACTTCAATATTACCTGTGATTACTTCTTCAGAAGTAGGCTCAAGCATACCTTCCATCGCATCTTTCACATCATTGATAGCGTCGTAGATGATAGAGTACAATCTGATTTCAATCTCTTCCTGCTCTGCAAGTTTTCTAGCACCACCTGAAGGCCTTACTTGGAAACCAACAATTACTGCATCTGAAGCTGATGCAAGCAATACATCGGATTCTGAAATCGGACCAACAGCTTTGTGTAGAATATTTACTTGAACTTCTTCAGTTGATAGTTTGAGTAATGAATCAGCCAATGCTTCAATAGAACCATCTACGTCACCTTTTACAATAACATTAAGCTCTTTAAAGCTCCCTATTGCCAATCTTCTACCAATCTCATCAAGCGTAATATGTTTCTTAGTTCTGATAGACTGCTCTCTAAGTATTTGCTCACGTTTATTTGCAACATCTCTCGCCTCTCTATCACTCTCCATTACATTGAATCGGTCACCTGCTTGTGGAGCCCCATCTAGTCCCAGCATTAGAACTGGCGTGGATGGTCCTGCTTTATCCAGTTTCTTACCTCTATGATCAAACATAGCTTTTACCTTACCAAAGTAAGGTCCAGCAAGCAATACGTCACCTACTCTTAGAGTTCCCGCTTGTACCATAATGGTAGACACAAAACCTCTACCTTTATCTAGAGAAGCTTCAACAACTGAACCTACTGCTTGCTTCTCAGGGTTGGCTGTAAGTTCTAATAGCTCTGCTTCAAGTAACACTTTGTCTAATAATTCGTCAATACCTTCTCCTGTTTTAGCAGAAACGTGTTGACATTGGTATTTGCCACCCCAATCCTCAACAAGAATATTCATTTGGGAAAGGTCTTCTTTGATCTTATCTGGATTCGCATTTGGCTTATCCACTTTGTTTATTGCTATTACGATTGGTACACCAGCCACTTGTGCGTGATTGATAGCTTCTTTCGTTTGTGGCATGACAGAATCATCTGCTGCAACAACAATAATAGCCACATCTGTAATTTTCGCACCCCTAGCTCTCATAGCCGTAAATGCTTCGTGACCAGGAGTATCAAGGAATGCTACTCTTTTACCACTATTAGTCATCACATCGTATGCTCCAATGTGCTGTGTAATACCTCCAGCTTCACCTTCAGTTACTTTAGCTTCACGGATATAATCAAGTAATGATGTCTTACCATGATCTACGTGACCCATGATAGTTACAATAGGCGCTCTATCCTGTAAAGAAGCTTCATCATCATCTTCTTCAACGATATCAGTTTCTTCTTTTGCTTCTGTAAAGTCAACTTCGTATCCAAATTCATCAGCAATAACTGTAATAGTTTCTGCATCAAGCCTTTGATTGATAGAAACGAATAAGCCTAATGACATACATGCTGAGATAACGTCATTTACAGTGACATCCATAAGAGAGGCTAAGTCACTTGCAGAAATAAACTCCGTTACATTTAGAATTTTTGCTGCTTCCTCTTCTTGAATTTGTCGTTCTTCCTCCGCTTCAGCTTTGGCTGACCGTTTATCTTTTCTGTATTTAGAAGATCGTTGTGCACCAGCCTTTCCGCCACCGCCACCACCACCGCTTAATTTGGCAAGTGTAGCTTTGATTTTATCTTGAATCTCCTTATCGGTAAGTTCTTCTGTTTTTCTGCCTGCAGTACTTCTCTTACGAGGCTCACCTCTTTTCTGAAAGTTTCCTGTACTTTTTGCAGTACTTCCTTTTTGTGGAGGCCCGCCACCTGATTGAATTCTCTTTCTTGGCCGTTTCTTTCTATCTTGGTTCTGATCAGAAGAAGCGACGGGCTTTGGTTTATCCTTTGGAAGCTCGATCTTATCAAGAACTTTAAGTCCTCTTAGAGAGTCTGCTTTCGCTTTGATTACGCCATTATCAGGAGCTTTTTCTTCCTTCTTTTCTTCTGAGTCAGGCTTTTTTGCCTCTACTTTAAGCTCTTCTGACTTCTTCTCTTCCTTCACCACTACTGGATCTGGTTTTTTCTCTTCTACTTTCGGCTCCTCAGTTTTCTTTTCTTCTTTTGCTACTACTTTAGGTTCAGGTTTTTTCTCCTCTACCTTAGGTTCTGGCTTGGCAACAACTTTAGGCTCTTCCTCTTTTTTCGGCTCTTCCTCTTTGACTGGAGCCTCTTTCTTTTTGTTGAGGTCAATTTTCCCTACAACTTTGGGGCCGTCTAGTTTGGTTCGAGCTGAAATTTTCTCTGGCTCTCCTGAAGTTGTAGCGGCATTGTCTTTAATCAGGACTCTATCGTCCTCTGATTTTTCATCTGCTACTACCTTATCAGCTTTAATAACCATGTCATCGGTTTTCCCACCAATAACAAGCTCAGAAGCTTCTTCTTTGTCGTGAGCTGAATCAGCGAACTGACGCGCAAGCATATCATACTGCTCCTGATTAATCTTGGAGTTTGGATTTGAATCTACTGCAAATCCTTTTTCCTTGAGGAAATCAATAATAGTATTTCTACCTACGTTCAGCTTTCTAGCTACTTGACTTAATCTATATTCTGCCATAAAACCTTTAAAAATTCCCTATTCTATTCGAATTCCTGGCTAAGAACTCGAACTAATTCGTGTACAGTCTCTTCTTCTAAATCAGTTCTTCTTATCAAATCATCGGTACCAAGTTTTAGTACGCTTCGAGCTGTATCCAGACCTACGCGTTTCAACTCATCGATCACCCAATCTTCTAATTCATCAGTAAATTCATCTAAGTCTACATCTTCTTCAGACGACTCATCTAATTCACGGAAGACATCTATCTCCATACCCACTAATTTACTAGCAAGCTTGATATTTTGTCCTCCCTTACCGATAGCCAAAGATACCTGATCCGGCTTGAGATAAACAGAAACCCTGTCTTTCTCCTCGCTTATTTTCATACTCACAATCTTGGCAGGGCTTAATGCTCTGGCAAGATAAAGTTCTAAATTATCAGTGAAATTAATCACATCAATATTTTCATTTTGAAGCTCTCTTACAATGGAATGAATTCTAGACCCTTTCATTCCAACACAAGCTCCAACAGGGTCAATACGATCATCATACGACTCAACGGCTACCTTAGCTCTTTCGCCTGGTTCTCTCACCACGTTTTTCATTGTGATAAGTCCATCGTACACTTCTGGCACTTCAGCTTCAAATAATCGTTCCAAAAACACTGGAGATGTTCTTGATAAGATCACTTTCGGGTTACCATTCACCATCTCTGCTCTATGTACAATAGCTCTAACAGCGTCTCCCTTTCTAAATCTATCCTTTGGAATTTGCTCCCCCTTAGGAATGGTTAATTCGTTCCCTTCGCCATCAGTCAACAATACTTCTCTCCCAAGCACTTGATACACTTCTCCTTGGATGATTTCACCCACTAGGTCTTTGTATTTCTGGAAAAGAATGTCTTTTTCAAGATCTTTGATTTTCTGAATCAGTGTCTGACGTGCAGTCATGACAGCCCTACGACCAAAATCTTCTAATTTAATTTCTTCTGCTACTTCTTCACCTATTTCAAAATCAGGTTCAATTTTTATCGCGTCTGCAAAAGCAATTTTATCGTGATCCCAAATGTCTTCAGAATTATCGTCAACGATTTCTCTAAATCGCCAAATCTCAAGATCTCCATTGTCCGCATTAATAATAATGTCGAAGTTATCATCAGTTTCAAATTTCTTTCGGATCATGGTTCTAAACACATCCTCTAGAATCCGAATCATTGTCGGTCTATCTATGTTTTTGCCTCTGGCAAAATCCGCAAACGAATCAATTAATATTGAAGTCTCCATCTTACTTAAATGATACTACTACTTTTGATTGACTAATTTCTTTAAAACTCATAGTTCT
>JBGCFL010000216.1:0-5421 GCA_045106975.1 Ekhidna sp.
TTCATTAGGATAGGAATGTTAAACCCTTCTACAATTTTCAGACAGTAGGGGATCGCTACTTTTATTTCTTCAGGCTGTTCTTGTCTGGTCGCTTTATATTCTTTGTATTCGATGTGTCTGAATGTAGGAGCATGAGTATCAAAAGCAACTCCTATGTGAGTAGGTTTCTCTTTGGTGAGAATCTCCAATAGCGAATTAGTGAACCCGAGAACTGCACCAGTATTGATGCCATTTGTAGTGAGTCTAGGGTTTTGACTCATTGCGAAGTGAGCACGATAAATTAGAGCGAATGCATCGAGGAGGAAGAGTTTCTTTTCGGCCATGAGGTAAATTTAGTGATTGGGGAATTAGTTGGTTACGAGAGTCAGTAAAATAGTTAAATAGAGATGTATTTGATTTTGGAGATACTAGTTTAGGGATTAAATTGACTTGTTAGTGAAATACTATTCAACCATATTTTTATTTTTAGTCTCTGTAATCGATCTAGTTGGACAAGATCGTGTAGTTGGAAAAGTAATATTTAAAAGTAATAAAAAGCCTTTTGCAGGTGCTATTGTAATTGAGAGAGGAACTAGGATAGGAGACAAGACGGACCTGGATGGAACCTTCACTTTTAATGTTACTAGTGTTGACACAACTGTACTTGTTGTTTCATCAGTAGGCCATGCTAGTCAAGAGTTTAAGCTAAATGGACAGGATAGTATTTTGATTAAATATAAAGACGGGTGTACCAAGTGTTTCTTTGATGATCGTGAGGTCACAGTTTACGCTTTAAGTGGGCTATTTAATAGTCCGATTGGGGGGCAAGTTGATATCTCTGCTTTAAGCACACGTTTAGGGACTTTGAAAAGTTCGTTTTCTTATCAAACTCAAATTGATCAACTTAATTACTTTAATTATCAATTAGAAGCTAGTCATATCTTCGTAAGCTGTGATTATGACTTGGATATCTTATGGCATCATAGGAATTGGTCTAGTGAAAGTGATGTTTTTTCAAAAACATCCTCTATTGAAATAATTAATAACTTCAACAAAATAACTTTTATTGGCGGTTTAGGTAGGAATGAAATTCAGAGCCTAAATGATCAAAAGCCAACAATTCGTAGGGGTCCCGTTGTTGGGGTTGGTAAATTTATTGGAAAACCTTTCAATTCATTTTTTTATACAAAGGTTGCTTTCTTTGGTCAAGATCTTGAAATACAAGGCTCTTTAAAGTATCAATATCGTCGTTTAAATAGTGTTCTAAAATATTATAAGTATAAATCCTATTCAGAATTGAGTCTTGGTATTGGGTTTTCCTTTCAATATTAACACTATTTCAACCCAAGTATCTAATTAAGTCATTTCATTCAATTTCGCATTCTTATGATTCATCTTCTAAAAAAAGGCCTACTCCTTTTTATCGCACTTTGCCTTTCTATTTTTCTACTAGCTATTTATATGAGCTTAGGCAACTTACCTAAAGAGTCATATGCTGAGGTCATTGACTATTCTGAATCTTTCGATTTTTCAGACTCTACTCTAAAAGTGATGACTTATAATCTTGGCTATTTGTCTGGGATGACTAATAATAGGTCTATTCAAAGGGAAGAGGAATTCTTTAATGAGCATCTACAAAAAGCGAAAAATCTAATGCGAGAAGCAGATGCCAGTATTATTGGTTTTCAGGAAATAGATTTTGGAGCGAGCAGGTCATTTCATATAAATCAACTGGATTCTCTCGCTATCTACGGTGATTATGTTTCCGGATACAAGTCCATCAACTGGGATAAAAAGTATGTGCCATTTCCTTACTGGCCACCATCCAATCATTTTGGAGAAATGCTGAGTGGGCAAGCTATTATTTCTCGACTTCCTTTAGAGAATGCGGAGAGAATCATATTGAATCCTAACCTAAATGCTCCTGCATATTATAGGGCTTTTTATCTGGACAGACTTCTTCAAATTGCAGAAGTCAGCTTTTTGGGAACTCAAGTGAAAATCATGAGTGTGCACTTAGAAGCATTTGATAAAGAAACGAGATTGAAACAAATAGAATTGGTTAAAAGTGAATTCGATAAATACGCTTCCAAGCAGCCAGTAATATTGATGGGAGACTTTAATAGCAAGATCCCTAGAGAATCAGACGGGATTGATGCCATTGAAGTCCTTATGAAATCTAAATGGATCTCTTCCGCCATACCTTTTGAAAATGAATCAATAAGTAGAACCTTCCCAAGTGCTGAGCCAGTTAAGATGATTGATTACATTTTTTACAATGAGAATTTCATTACGCCTATTCAAGCAAAAATTTTGATTGAAGCAGGACAAATCTCAGATCACTTGCCTGTTTTGGCTGAGTTCAAGTTGAGGTGATTCTTCTTAGGCTTTCAGCAACATTATTTGAAGATACAATCGCTCCCTCCATATATCCGCCATGACTTGGAGAGGTTTCTGAACCAGCTATGAAAAGGCGACCCTCATAGATAGGATATTGATAAATGGGGTGACCATTATTTTGATGTGGAAAGAGGTCACTGTCATCAGCTCCTTTGGTGTAGCTCTCTTTTGACCAGTCTACCTCTTCATAAGCCAAAGATGCTTTAACGTCTTCGCCAAAAGCCCTTTGAAGTTGATCCATCACAAGTTTTTCTCGTTCATCTGAACTCAGGCTACTGAAAGCGCTGTTGATAAATCCTTTCATTGCAAATGAATCTTGATCATATGATGTATGATCGTAGAATTCATTTAGCGGTCCCACATTGCTGAACAGCGTTCCAGAAAGATTTTTTTCTCTCCAAAATGGTGAATTATAAACCACGGCTGCTTTTATGGAGTCTCTCATCCAAGTTTGTGTCTGCAATGCAATCTCTGTAATCTCTCTTGGAAGTTCTGGTTCAAACGTAATTGATCTAGCCAGCAAAGCCGGTGGTAATGTGCTGATGACAACATCTGCTTCTTCTATTTTTTCGGAAGTAAATACTTTGACCTTAGACTCATCAAAAGTTACTTTCTCTACTTGCTGATTTAATTGGATGCTCTCAGGATGTAGTGCAGACATTACTGCCTCTATAATTGATGCAGTGCCGCCTTGAATTCTGTAGCTAGGACTTTGTGGAGGAAGTTCTACTGGTTGTGGGGGATTTGTACTAAATGGTTCGAAGTAAGAAGTTCCTTCCATGAATTGCTCAAAAACGGGAATGTTGAGTTCTTGAAGAAGACTATTTAGATGTATATGTTGAGGCCCTAGCCAAGTAGCTCCCATTTCTACTTTGGTGTTTTGGGCACTTTCCTTGGTGAAAATTCTACCACCTATGCGGTCTCTGGCTTCTAGGATGATGACTTCTAATCCATCTTTCTGGAGCAAACGAGCAATGTTTAAGCCTGTGAGGCCGGCACCAAGAATGAGGACTCTCTTTCTTTTTTCAGACATCCAATATTAACAGGTATCTGCTTTGGTTAGTTCTTTAGTCCTCTTACCATTTCTTTTTTGCCCATCGCGCCTTGAAGAGTTTCCAATTCAAACCCAGCAGCTTTAATGTTTCTCTTAAATTGTCCTTGTGCACAGTAGGAAGTGATTATTCCTTTCTGTGTAAGGACATCATAGCACTTTTGAATGTTGTCCATTGACCAAACCTCAGGTTGTTTGCTTGGCGCAAAGGCGTCAAAATAGATGATGTCAAATGGAGATGAACCTTGATAATCTTCTAGACGTGCTGTCGATTTATGTAGAGTAAAGTGTGAATCAATTTTTTCATCATTTCCCCATTGACACTGATGAATCTTCAGGAGCAAATCTTGCTCTTCTTTACCATCAAAGTAATTAAGATTTTGATAGATTTCTTCTTTAATCGGGAAAGGTTCAAGAGAGGTGAAATGAATTTTCTGATTGTAATTTTTGGCAAACTGAGCAGTAATGAATGCATTCAAGCCTGTGCCCAGCCCAATTTCTAAAATACGAATTCCTTCACTTTGATTTTGTAAGAGCCAATGTTCCAATCCTTCTTTTATGAATACATGTTCTGATTCCCCTTTTGCTCCCCTTGTGGAGTGATATGTCTCATTAAGCTCTTCATCAAAAAGACTGTGAGAACCGTCTTCGGTTGTGATTATTTTTATTGGCATTAACCTCTATAAATTAAAACCGTAGCATGTGCAGCCACACCTTCTTCTTTTCCCACAAAACCTAGTTTTTCAGTAGTTGTTGCTTTGATGGAAATATCATCTTCGTCTATATCCATTACTTCTGCCAAACATTTCTTCATCTCTGCAACATGTGGATTGACCTTAGGCATTTCTAAGCAGACAGTAGAATCAATGTTGCCAATTTTGTATCCTTTTGTTCCAATGATTTCAACTACTTCTTTTAATAGAATTTTACTATCAATTCCTTTGAATTTTGGGTCTTTGTCAGAAAAGTGAAATCCAATATCGCGCATGTTAGCAGCGCCAAGTAACGCATCACAGATAACATGGATTAATACATCTGCATCTGAATGACCAAATGCGCCATGTGTATGAGGTACTTTTATTCCGCCAATCCAAAAGTCTACACCTTCTGCAAGTGCATGCACATCGTATCCGTATCCTACTCGTATGTTTGGTTTCATCTTCGTTTTTTGAAAAATTGCAAGATCGAAATTAAGTAAAAATCAAAGAGCTACTCCAAAATTTGCTTTACTTCTGCTCGGTATTTTGATGGGCTTTTTCCCGAAAACTCATTGAATTGCTTTGTGAAATGGGAGTAGTTACTAAATCCACTTTCGTAGCAAACCGTAGTAATGCTCATTTGCTCTTCTGAAAGAAGTTTAGCTGCATGAACCAATCGGTAATCGTTGACAAATCTGACAAAGGTTTTCCCCGTCAGTTTTTTGAAATATCTACAGAAAGAAGGAACGGTCATACTAATCAATTCTGCCATATCATCTAATGCGATATGTGATTGGAAATGCTCTCGGATATGATTGAGTACTATGTTGATGCGATCATTATCTTGCTTGGCAACTTCCATTGAAAAACCTTCCGCATTGAGCACGGTATATTCATCTGATGTGGCAAGACCATTAAGAATTTCAATCAAACCTACGATGCGGCTCACTGGATCTAGCGGATAAAGTGCTTCTACCTTAGAGCCAATGGCTGATTTGGTTTCTCCGTGAAAAGATAGCCCTCGCTTAGATTTCTCCAGCATTGTTCGGATTGTAGACATTTCTGGTATGGAAAAGAAATAGTTTCCGAGAAAGTCAGGTTTCATATGGACAACCGTCTCCGTCTCATTGCCATTCAGTCTGTTTGTAAATCCCTGGTGGGGAAAGTTTGATCCTATAAGGATAAGTTCTCCGTCATGAAAGTAGGACAGGTGGCTCCCAATATGTCGCTTACCACTTCCCTTATTAACATATACCAGCTCCAACTCAGGATGATAATGCCAAAAGGGACGCG
>JBGCFL010000217.1:0-3151 GCA_045106975.1 Ekhidna sp.
CAAAATCTATCCGAAACCCTGTTTCTTCTTTTGACATTAGCTTATGAGTCATATTGTATTGATCGTAGTAGCTCGTCAATTCATTTCCTTTGGCATCTAGCAAAGTAGCCTTGATAGTTACATCTGCAGGATAGCTATCCAAATTTTGAAGTAACCCCACTACATAGTACGAGCTGTCTTTTCTTACAAGATGGGCTTTTCTCACATTGACCACTGGACGATCCAAAACATCCTCATGGAATGTTTCTTTGGTTGTGATTTGGCGCCTCCCTTGATTGACGAAATTATTGCTTTGGGTATTAGAAAACTGATTTGTCGGGATGTAGTTATTTGTTATCTCAGGTTTGATATACCATTTGTATCCCACTTTCACTACCTCAGTTATTTTCGTTTTGGTAAATGATTTCAAAGGAGTAATCCATTTCAAAACAGTCCTTACCTTGGCATAGTCATCTGTTTTTTCAAGTGTAGTGTGTTCTATTGAATTCAATTTTCCATATGATTCTAGCAGTCCATCTTTCACTGAAATTTCCAATAAAAAGTAGTCCAATGTCATGTTTTCTGATGGGTCTAAAAATGAATGAGCTTCTTCAAATCTCTTGAAATCTATGGCATCATAGTAAGAAGTGACTACCCTTTCATGATTCATCTGTTTGATATTCAGCCAGTAGATATTTCCTACTAACAAGAGAGAAAGTATCAATATTAGTACAATCCAGTATTTAGTTACTTGATAAAAGATAGGCTCAATGATATCCCTGGCTTGCTCTTGATTACCGTATTCATCATTTGCTTTTCCCCTGATGTGCCTGATCCATTGCATTTGCACATTGAGAAAAAAAGTAATTCCTAAGCAAGTCAAAGGGACAACTCCCCAGAGTATTTTCTGAAACAGGGGTAGATCCTTTTTAGGAAGGATGGATGGAAGAGATGAGACATCTGCCCGTTCCCATACCATGATCCCATTGGACAAGTATTTCACTCTATGCCATCCGGAGAAGTAAAGGAGCGGGTCATAAAATTGATCGTTGGAAAAAATATATTTCAAATGAAATGTCTCCGGCGAACTCAAAAATTGCTGCAAAGTGGCAATACCCTCAGAGCCTCTATATTTAGAATTTTCCAACCGCTCAATGGCTCTGGTGGTCAGTTCTGGAACTCTTCTAGCGGAGTGATAATTTCCATCTATGGTCTTCGCATTGGTATTGGCTGAAAGCCAAGCCATCTGATCGCCAAAACCAAGTGTGAGATACTTCCATTTATAGTGCTTGTCACTTTGTAAGAAATTTTTAATGGGAGTAATATCCACTGTCTTTGGCTGAAGCTGACGGAAGAAACCCAAATTGGTAGTAAAGCCTGCACTAAAGAAAACAAAAATAATAAGCACCACCAGATAGAGTGAGTGAACCACCTTTGACCTTCTGGACATGATCATATTGTAGATGTCTCCGTTCACAAACCTCCATAGAAACTCCCCCGCCAATGGCATAGCATAAATGGTTGCCCAAAAAGTGAATCGTTCTAGGGTAAGAATGCTGAAGGCGTTTTCACCTAAAAGCATTTTAGGTATGGGAGTAGTGCCTCCAGTTCCTAAGATGACCAACATGGTGAATGAAAATCCTAGAAATATATTTCTCTTAGAAAAGTATCTATAGAAATAGAACGGGAGCATGAGCATTAAAAAACCCCATGGGATAATGAAAAATACTAATCCTGAGCTAAAGACTTCTATGAAATTGTCTCGCGATCCATGAGGAATAGGTACTTGAGAAATAGGATCACTTTTAGACCATATCCAATAGGGTAAGATGACCAAGAGTGTGATAACGATAGTGGAAAAGCCAAAAAGAGTAATCCTTCCAATGTATTTTTTGACATACTTGATAAAAAGTGCAATGCCAATGCCCTTGTAACTGCCTATTTCTTCTTTGGCACCATCCATTACTGCGGTAGCCATTAATGGAACCACAAAAAATACCATCCCAAATATGGGTGTGACATGGTGTGAGCACACTGCCACTGCTATTAAGCTAAGTCCACTAAAAAAGTGACGAGCTTTTCCTTTTTTAACGAATAAGTAGATCTCAGGTAATGCATGCAACAGCCAACTTATTCCCATCATCATGGGTACCTGACCAAATACGTGAAAAGCTTCAATTACACTCGGAAGAAAGACGGCTACTAAAGCTGCATAACTTGCTGATTCTTTATTAATAGTGATGAGTTTCGCAAAGCGATAAGATCCTGTTACATACAAAACCACGATACTAAAGCAGAGCAAGTAGGTGGCAAACTTTAGCCCACCAATGAAAGAAAGTAGAGCAATCAATTGATGAACCAAAGGAGGATAACTGATTAGGCTAAATCCAGTGTACCATCTTGGCTCCCATGGATCAAACCAGCTTTTGCTATAATGATCAGCAAAGAACATGTGCACATACACATCATAGGTATCTTCCAGAGTGCTTAAAAATGAAGCACCATGAAAAAGTAACCCAATACCTACTGCAAGGGCTAAAATGAAATATGGCTGTTTATCTTTTTGATTCACACGTCAAATAAAGATCCTATTAGGTTTTATCTATAAAAGTAATCGATCAAGACACCAATTTACCCTTTCAGCGGATTGCTAATCTTTTGAATTCCTGTAGTCGACATTTCATGCTTATTGAACCTTCTTTTTTGATTCCTTGCCTTTTGATGAATGCCTAAATGAAGCCATCGTTGGAATTTAGCCATGTCAATTTCAAGATTTATAAAATATATTGGTATGAATACAGACAAAATAAATAAACTCGTTGCTCGAATAAGGCTTATCAATAACCATTTCATTCTTAGCGATAGAGATATCCTGTTAGAAGAAAGTAGAGATGAATACTTAGCAATCCTCAATCAGAAATATGGAGCCTTTTTACAAGAAAAACTTTTTGAAGTCTATGACGATTATTTTGAGGATTCGGAACTAGAACCAATACAACATTATCTATATCAAGAAGGAGTATCTGTAGAAGGTGATGAATTTGGAGAGTTAGCTGTTTCTATCCAGATCAAATCTCAACCACTGAGAATCGAGGTAGTTGATGAACAAAGGGCATTTCAAAAAATTGTGTGGCAAGCTGCATAGGTTTAGTAAGCGAAACGGAGAGGGTTG
>JBGCFL010000218.1:0-23133 GCA_045106975.1 Ekhidna sp.
TATTTCTTCTGCCGTTTTTTGTCTCATCTTCGGAGTATAGCCCATTTGGGCAATCATTGTTTCAGCAAGCTCCCAAGTAGACCATGGATTTTGACCTGTAATGAGATTTTCATCATGCACTACATTTTCCAAATACAATGAATTTTGAGAAAATAAGGCTCCTCTCTTACTAAGCTCGCTCTGTAGAAGAAACGGAAATATGGTTAATGCTTCGGGTATCAAAAATAACTCCTCATCATTGGTGAAACTGCTCATCTTTTTCCCCTCTATCATATACTCATCATCGCTCAATTTCACATTGACCAAGGCAGCTGGACCATGGCATACAGCTCCTATTATTTTACCTGATTCGAAGTATTCCCTTACCAAAGACTGGATATATTGATTATCAGGGAAATCATACATGGCTCCTTTACCTCCTACAAAATAGACAGCCTCATATTCGTCTATATTCACTTCTGAAAGAGATATGGTATTGTGAGTTTTGTATTGAGCTATCGGATCGTTCAAGAAGGCAAAATCATAGATATCTACATCATCATCGTCAATTACTACTGGTGGAGTGCCCCCTTCAGGACTTGCTACATCTACTTCGAATCCATTGGCTTGAAAAACATAGTAAGCCCTTGAAAGTTCTGTAAGCTCATAACCCGTTGATTTTCCGCTTGTGCCCATCTCTGCAGTACTTGTAACAACTGCTAATACTTTTCCACGATTCTTAATTGAGTCGATAGTAAGAAAAGCTAAGTCGCTTGGAAGAGTATTTTCTACATTGTGAGCTTTGTGATGTTTGTCATCCTTGATCAAACCTATAAACCAGTACCCGAATACAAAAAACGAAATCAGTAAAACAAGGATAGTAAGACTTACAATTTTTAGGATATTCTTATAATTCATTTTCATTCATTTCATTGATGATGAATGATCACTGAATTTGTTACATCCCATTATTAAATTCTCTATACATCATTCGCTGAGTGATGACCATAACTCTTCATTATACGATTTCAATAAGTCACTCAGTATTTTCATATTCTTTTCTTTATCTCGAATAATGTTATTCTGAGTATCAAATTCAAAAACGGTATAGTCAACTTCCAGAAGCTGGATATTCTTGGCTAATAATCCTTTCTTCTTTCTTTCATAGTAAGCCCGCCGCTGCTCTTCTCTATTTCTCGCTCCAGCCGTCATCCTTCGTGGACTATCCGAAACGTCACCAGTCTCCTCTGTTTGCTTTCTTTTTAATAGCTCAATAACCAGATTTTTTTCCCTGTAGTAAGCATCCACAGGTAGGGATGTGCGTGTTCCTTCTTTGTTATAATCACTCAACAGAAAACTAAATTCATGTTGTCTCGAAGCTTCTTCTTTAAGTAATTCATCACACAAATTGATAACATAATGCTCATCACTGCTAGCAAGTTTCGCCTTTTGCTTTTGCCTTTTTGTAGCACCTGTATCATTCGGTGAGTCAGAAACGTAGGCACTACCTTCTCTCAAAAAATACCAAAAGGTATTTTTTTCCTTTCGTTCGCCATGCGCAGAAGGAATTTTAGCTAGCTGATTTTCTTTATCTAGTGACCTGAGTATATCCCTAATTGGCTTCCCTTTTTTGTTATCTTTCGTAAAAACACCAGCTTTAATAAAGTGAGGCATCAATTCTTTTACTGCGACCGAATTTTCCTTAGTCTTTTGCTCAAAATAGTCTAAAATGGTCTGATTTATTTTTGCTATTTTCTCTTCCTCTTGCATGCTTTCATTGTTTTATTAACTGTGATCTCTACTTAAACCTCCTCAATTCATTGCTAAACGAACTCCGATATTAGTAATATAAATAATGAAGCAATCTCGTCAAATTTCGTGTCATCAGGAGGAAGAAAAGTCCAAAGTATTCGCGATCTAAAACACAAGATAAAAATCAACATTAAATTCACTACTCTCTTTTCCACACTTAGACTACAAGAAAGCCATCTATGTAAAAACGATGTATAAAGTTGAGTAAGCGCAGAACCTTTGTGGCTAGTTTCTCATTATAGACTGGCTAACCAAAAAAAAATGGCAAGAAAAATAATAGGTATTGTTGTAGGTGTTTTACTTCTTATGGGGGCTTTCTATATGGCAAAGTCACTTATCGCATCGAACCAGCGTGTTAGAAAAGAAGTACCACAAACCATCAAGACAGTTTTCACAAGTCCTGTAATAAACAGCGAGGTTCCTATACTCATCAATGCAAATGGAAACCTAGTAGCATCTCGCAAAATAGAATTGTTCTCAGAAGTGCAAGGCATTCTAAAAGAGTCCAACAAACCCTTCAAAGCAGGACAAGCATTTAGAAAAGGTGACTTGCTCATGAAAATGGATAGTCGTGAATTCTACTCAAGCCTTCTTGCTCAAAGAAGTGCTTTGTATGATCAAATAACAGCTATGATGCCGGACTTAAAGTTTGATTATCCGGACGCTTTTGATCGCTGGAATAACTACTTACAAACATTTGATATTCAAAAGAACATCAAACCTCTTCCTGAAGCCAAAACAGATAAGGAAAAATATTTTGTTACTGGAAAACAAGTAGTAACTACCTATTACAACATTAAAAATCAGGAAGAACGATACAGTAAATACACCTTACGTGCTCCATTTGATGGAGTATTGACAGAGTCGCTTGTCAACACGGGAACGCTTATTAGATCTGGACAAAAATTGGGTGAATTTGTATCATTGAAAAGCTTTGAACTAGAAGTAGCAGTCAATGCAGAATATATGAATATCATGCAGGTTGGCAAAAAAGTAAAGTTGACAGACTTGAGTGGAGATAATGAATGGCTTGGCACAGTAAAACGTGTCAATGGAAGACTAGATCAAGAAACACAGACTATCACAGCATTCATTAGCGTAAGTGGTAAAGGTCTAATTGAAGGAATGTATTTGGAAGCAAACATCGCTGCAAAATCTGAAGACAATGCGATAGAGATACAACGAAATCTGCTACTAAATGAACAAGAAATTTTCGTTGTGGAGAATGATGAATTAGTGGTCATGAAAATAAACCCTGTTCATTACACCGAGAAAACTGCCGTAATCAAAGGCCTTAAAAATGGCACTCAAATTATTAGTAGACCAGTTGCCGGTGGTTATGCAGGAATGCCTGTGAAGATGGTATCAAGTGGAGCCATTAAAAATCAATAGAAGAAGGAAAACATCCGTGTGCCTTTTTGATAAAAACATCTTTCACTCATGAAAAAAATTATATCCTACTTCATTAAGTATTCTGTTGCCGTCAACATCTTGATGATAGCCATTATCATCTTCGGATTGATTGGTATGTCGAAGATGAAGTCATCTTTCTTTCCGCTAGTAGACTCCAAGGTAATTAACATCTCGCTGACCTATCCAGGAGCGTCACCCTTTGAAATTGAGCAAGGCATCATCCTCAAAATAGAGGACAATC
This sequence comes from Ekhidna sp., assembly GCA_045106975.1. Taxonomy (GTDB): domain Bacteria; phylum Bacteroidota; class Bacteroidia; order Cytophagales; family Cyclobacteriaceae; genus Ekhidna. Next base: position 3,446 of record JBGCFL010000218.1, read on the forward strand.
TGAAAGGAACAGTAGGAATAGACAGAGTTGTGTCCACCAGTAATGAAAATGCTGGTTCTATCAGAATAGAAATAGAGAAAGGACAAGACATTGACCTAATGCTGCAAGAGGTGAAAAACGCAGTAGATCGTGTCCCTTCTTTTCCTACAGGCATGGAGCCTCCTGTGGTAAGCAAGCAAGAAAACTTCCGAACGACTATTTCTTTCGCATTGAGTGGCAGTGAAATGAGCCTCAATTCATTGAAAGAAATTTCAAGAGGTATTGAAAACGACATGAGAGCTATTCCAGGCATCTCTCAAGTAAACCTCTCAGGGTTTCCTGTTGAGGAAATAGAAATAGCCGTACGAGAAAAAGACTTACTAGCATATAACCTTAGCTTTAATGAGGTAGCTCAAGCAGTCTCACAAGAAAACATCATTACCTCTGGAGGGAACATCAAAACGGATATAGAAGAGTATCTGATTAGAGCAAATAGCCGATCATATGTAGCAAGAGAACTGGATTTTCTAATAGTGAGAGCGGATGCTAAAGGGAATGTGATTCGGTTGAAAGACGTTGCTAATGTTCGCGACCGATTTGCTGAAAGTCCTAACGCCAGTTTTTTCAATGGCGAAGTTGCTGTAAACATTGCAATCACCAATACCAATGATGAAGATTTGGTCTCCTCAGCGGCCAAAGTACGAGACTATATTGAAGAATTTAATCAAAAGTATCCGAAGCTTGAACTTAATGTGGTGAGTGATGCATCTATCACATTGAACCAGCGTACCGCGCTTTTAGCAGAGAATGCAGCTATTGGTATTGTTTTAGTCTTAGTTTTTCTATCCATTTTCTTGAATACTAGACTTGCATTCTGGGTAGCTCTCGGTCTTCCTATCGCTTTTATGGGAATGTTCATCTTGGCACCAGGAATGGACGTCACTATCAACGTTCTTTCACTGTTTGCCATGATTATTGTGATTGGTATTTTAGTGGATGATGGTATCGTAATAGCGGAAAATATTTACCATCATTACGAAAAAGGTAAGAGCAGAGTACAAGCAGCTATCGATGGCACCATGGAAGTTATTCCACCAATTGTTTCTGCGATATTAACTACTCTGTTGGCATTTGGGACCTTCCTATTTCTTGATGGTCGAATTGGGGACTTTTTTGGAGAAGTATCAGTTGTTGTTATTCTTACATTATCAGTATCACTTATTGAGGCTTTAATCATTCTCCCTGCTCATATTGCTCATTCCAAGGCATTGGTAAAAGAAGATCCTAATGAAAAGAAGAAAGGAATTTCACTCATGTTCTCTAAACTCAGAGGGATCAATCGAGTAGGAGACAAAATAATTGAATTCTTGCGGGATAGACTTTACGCAAAAGCACTACGCTTTAGTTTGGACAACAGATTCTTGGCACTGGCAATAGGGTTTTCATTCTTGATTTTGACTTTTGGAGCAATGGGCGGTGGCATTATTAGATCCACTTTCTTTCCTCAATTGGCTAGTGACCAGGTAAGCATTACGCTCAAAATGCCTGAAGGCACCAATGTTGCCATTACGGATTCCATTCTTACTGCTATTGAAGCCAAAGCGTGGGAAACGAATGAAGAGTTTACCAAGCGTCAAAGTAGCAATGAACCAGTTATTGAAAATATCATAAAGAGCATTGGTCCTGGCTCTGGAAATGGATCGTTAAGAGTCAATTTACTTCCTGGTGAATCGAGAGATTTCCCTTCAACTGACATAGGTAATGCTATTCAGAAAAAGATGGGACCTGTCTACGGAGCAGAATCTCTAACATATGGTGGTGGCAGAAATTTTGGTGGAAGCCCTATATCTATTTCGCTTCTTGGGAATAATCCAGAAGAACTAAAGGCTGCTAAGCGTGAGCTAAAGCTAAAGATGGAGAGCAATGCACTCCTTAAAGACATTACTGACAATGATCCTTTAGGCATCAAAGAAATCAACATTGAATTGAAGGATAAAGCTTTCCTTCTTGGCTTAAGTACACAAGGTGTAATGAGTCAAGTTCGAAATGGTTTTTTCGGATTTCAAGCACAAAGATTTCAAAGAGGGCAAGATGAGATCAAAGTATGGGTTCGCTATGATGAGGAAAATCGTTCTAGTATCAATAGACTAGACGAAATGAAAATAACTACACCTGATGGATCTAAGGTGCCATTTCAAGAAATAGCTAGCTATTCTATAAAGCGAGGTGAAATTGCCATCAATCATGTAGATGGACGTAGAGAAGTACAAATTTCATCTGACTTGTCTAACCCGAAAGAAAGTGCTCCAGACATCTTAAATGATCTAAAAGAAAATGTTATTCCATCCATCATAGATAAATATCCGTCAGTCACTCCAATATATGATGGTCAAAAAAGAGAGCAAAACAAACTAGTTGAGTCTGCTAACACAGTCATTCCTGTTATCATATTCCTGATCTACATGACTATTGCATTCACATTTCGTTCGTATGATCAACCGCTTCTGCTCTTACTCTTAATTCCTCTTAGTTTAATAGGTGTAGCTTGGGGTCACTGGATTCATGGCTTCCCAATCAACATATTATCCTGGCTGGGAATCATTGCTTTGATAGGTATAATGGTCAATGATGGATTGGTTTTGATAGGCAAATTCAACAGCTACCTGAAAGAAGGAATGGAATATGACACAGCGCTTTTTGAAGCTTCAAAATCACGTTTTAGAGCTATATTCCTTACTTCGCTTACCACTATTGCCGGACTAGCGCCACTCATTTTTGAAGAAAGCAGACAAGCTCAGTTCCTTATCCCAATGGCTATATCCATTGCTTATGGAATTGCCATTGCCACTATCCTTACTCTAGTCATTCTTCCTGTTTATCTCTCACTTAGCAATTCACTGAAGGTAAACATCAAGTGGTTGATTTCAGGTAAAAGAGTTCCGAAAGAACAAGTAGAACCAGCAGTTATAGAATTACAAACAGAGGTATATGAAAACTAAGATTATTTTCTTTCTATTATCATCTATAGTAGTTAGCAGTGCTATTTGTCAGGATGTATTGTCCAAAGAGGAAGCTGTAAAACTTGCACTTGAGTCTAATTTCGATATTGTTCAGGCTAATCAATCTGTACTTATTGAAGAGAACAATACAAGCATATACAATACAGGCTATCTACCAACATTAAATGGAAATGCCAATATCAATTACAACTTGGACAATATAGAGGCAGTATCGCAATCAGACTCATTAAGAGTTCTTGATGGAGCAAAATCAGATAGTCGTTCTGCCGGACTGAGTCTAAATTGGGTGTTATTTGATGGGTTCAATAGGAAATACTCTATTAGTAGAAATCAAGTAAATTATAGCATAAGTCAGCTTAACGCGAAGGCTACATTAGAAGTCGTTTTACTAGATCTTTTTAGTGCCTATTATGAAGTAGCTCGCACTCAAAAAACAGTTTCTAGTTTGAAACAAACATTAAAAATATCAAAAGACAGGTTGAGACGAACTGAATACTCTTTTGAATATGGTCAATCTACCAAACTGGACATATCCAATGCCCAAGTAGATGTAAATACAGACAGCATCAACGTGCTTAACACTCAACAAACGCTAGACAATGCACATAGAAATTTAAACTTCATATTGGCTAGAGATGCCAATACTTCATTCTCAGTTGACACCATAGTTATATTCTCAGCATTGGATTCAAAAGAACAATATCTATCCAAAATATTTGAAAATAACACTCAAATACTTCTTTCAAAAGAAGGCCTGACAATGAGTGATTACAATACAAAAATTAATAGCAGCCGCTACCTACCCACGCTCTCGGTTAATGGAGATTATAATTATCGATTTGGCAATAACAATAGAGCCGCTTTCCTAGCATCAAACACCAGCAGCGGAATTTCTTATGGAGCTACTCTTAGTTGGAATATTTTTGATGGGGGCGGCACAAAGACTTCTGTTCAGAATGCTCGCATCGATCAAGTCATTCAAGAAAATGTTGTCAAACAAGCAACACAGCAAGCTATTTTGAATTTTGAAAATGCTTGGTCTGACTATCAGAACAGGTTATTCATCGTCACTGCTCAAGAGAAGAATGTAGAATTAAACCAAGAAAATTTTGAGCGCACCAATGAGAAGTACAAGCTTGGTCAAGTGACTTCACTGGATTTCCGTACAGCACAAAATAATTTATTGCAGTCTGAAATTGATCTGACAGAAGCGAAATTCAATGCGAAGATTGCAGAACTAACCATCTACCAATTGACAGGGGAAATTCAGGACGCTAACTTTTAGTCAAATATGAAAGAGGAAGAGACCTATTGGACTAACAGGTATCAAGAAAATAAAACTGGTTGGGATATCGGCAGTCCCTCTACACCACTTAAAGAATACATTGACCAACTTGAAAACAAGAACTTAAAAATCCTGATCCCGGGAGCTGGCAATGCATACGAAGCGGAATACTTGTTTAATCAAGGATTCAAAAACGTATATGTTCTAGATATTTCTAAAGTGCCACTTCAGCAGTTTAAAAAACGCGTTCCAAACTTTCCTGAATCGAATCTCATCAATGACGATTTTTTCAACATAGATAACACCTTTGATTTAATACTTGAACAAACCTTCTTCTGCTCCTTTGAGCCCAGCAAAGCAAACAGATCAGCATATGGTTCAAAAATATATGAACTTTTAAGCCAAAAGGGAAAGCTTGTTGGTCTGTGGTTTAAACATCCCTTAAACAAAGAAGGCAATCGCCCATTTGGAGGATCAAAAGAGGAGTACCTATCCTACTTGTCTCCGTATTTCAATGTCGTAACTTTTGAAGACTGCTATAACTCTATTTCTCCAAGAATGGGTAATGAGCTGTTTGGTGTTTTTGAGAAGCATCAAATGACAAAGTCAAAATACATCTATTGAGTTGGATAAAGCTTTTTAGTTACTTTTACATTCAATTCACACCGTCTTTACCTGTTTATGAAAAATTTCTTAATCATCGCCTTAGTTCTTTGTTCACCAATAACATATGTATTTTCTCAATGTGGTAGTTGCAACGCAAATGGAAATAAAGACTGGGAAGGAGATGTCAGTTCTGATTGGAATGATGCTAACAATTGGGAAGGCAATACATTTCCGGGAGTAAATTCTGATATCGTAATTGATGCTACTAAGTATACAAATGCTCCTATCATCTCAACAGCTTCATCTTTCACACCCAGAGACGTTGTTATTGAAAATGCTGGGGTATTGACTATTCAAGCTTCATTTACTTTTTCCGATGATCTCACCATGAGAGATAACGGATCAACACTTTTCATTGAAGGAGGGTCAAACGCCACAGGAGACGACATTAATCTTTGTAATGGAGGTGTAATTAATATAAGCGGAGGTGACTTCAGCAATGAAAGCGGAAGTGGGATCTTAAGAGTATGTACAACGACTCCTGCAGGTCAAAACACTCCTGAAATAAACATAACGGGAGGTACATTTACCTCAACTACTACTGAAACTCCTGGTGGCACCATTGTCGATGATTTCGTAACGGTAACGGGTTCGACAGGAAGTTATTCAGATGGGGATGGAGTAACTCTACCTGTAGAGCTACTTTATTTCAATGCAGAGTCAAACTTGGATGGTGTCCAATTAGAATGGTCAACTGCTAGTGAATTGAATAATTCTCATTTTAGCATTGAAAGAAGCATTGATCAAGTCAATTTCAATGTTATTGCGCAAATAAGTGGAAATGGAACAACAAGTAATCAGCAATATTACTCTTTCAAGGATTACAAACCCGGAAGTGTCAATTATTACAGACTGATCCAATACGATTACGACGGTTCTGAGGAAATGTTAAGTACCATCAGATTAAATAGTGAGTTTCAAAAACTTAGTCACGTTTCATATAGTTATGATATGACTGCTCCAATAGAAATTTCATCAAAGACTCCTTTCGAAGTGATTGTTTATGAAAAATCTGGAAAAGTCATTTTTACTGAAGCTGCAGACAACAGCATCAGTATTCCAATGACCTCCTTCCTTCCTGGAATCTATATTTTGAAAATTCTTTCAAGTGATGCTGTTCAGACGGAGAAAATTCTCTTAAAAAAGTAGCTTTGTTGCTTTTTTGAATTATTCTATAAATTTTAGTTTAATGATCTTTATGAAACTAAAGATCATTAAACTAAAATGAATATTGAGTTATATAACTCATTACTTGTAACATCCATTGAAATTCAATATTCATCCTCTTTTGCGAAATTCAAAACCACTGAAATAGACATTCCCATTTTCAAGAATCTCTGCTGAATATCCCATATGCCTTCCAACTCCCCCAGAAAATGCAAGCTTATCCGATACGACATCTAGCATATACTCCATTTTACCTCCAGGTGTCTTGATAGACAACATCACTGTTCCGTCTTGCTCTTTTATCTTCACTTCTGCTTTAGAAAAATCAAATTCTTCAATCGAACTGGCATACGTTTCTACAATTTCATAATTTCCACAAATCCTCTTCCAAGAAGATGGAATTAATATTTGATCCACTTTAGCCGCTACGTACTGCTCCGTTTTTCTATCTAAATCAAGTTGAGTGAAATAGACATTTTCACCCCTTTTTACAAATCGGAAGATCACATCCTTAATTTTCATAGGAATGAATCCAAGTAACTTAGCTTTTAGTGAGTAATCAAAGGAGTCACCCTTTCTAGTCATCACTACGTTCACTCCATCTACTTTAAATTTTACTTTTTCAATATCCTTGACTTCTATCATCGACACTCCTAAATTATACTTCCCAACTATATCACTTTCGGTACAATTAGAAGGAATGTAAGACTCCTTTCCCATCAATTTATACGATAATCCTTTCGCTTCTTTTAAGTAAGATCCTAGAATAACTCCAGCGGATCTCATGGAACCAGACTTTAGCGTATTTGACATAACTACAACTCCAACATTCAGCTCAGGAATGTATCTATAGTCAGCATGAAATGGTGGAGAATAGCCATTGTGTCCGTAACCTTCTACTAGTCGGGAGTCGTCTTCTTTTCCTATTCTAATGCTGTATACATCCACTCCAAAACCATATGCATCAGAACTTTCGAGAGTAATCCCTTTGGTGTAGTCATTTTGCATTAGTGTGATTGTTTCTTTCTTGAAAATTTGTTCCCCATTAAATGAACCTTCTCCCATCATCATTTTAAGAAAGTTAGTCATATCAGCAGCTGAACTATTGATACTCCCAGATGCTTCCACATTCCTACCAATATTCTTAACTTCTTTCTTTTTATCGTACCCTTTACTCATAGACTCATTGAAACCAGCATTGGTATTTGTCATATTAAGAGGTTCGAAAATGGATGTCTTCAAATATTCAGCATACGTCATCCCGCTTACTCGCTCAATGAGTTCGCCTAATAAATTGTAACCAACATTAGAATACGCGAAGACAAAGCGATTAGAAGAGATTGTTTTTTGTTTATTCAATTCATCAATAGTCCAAGTCATATCAGGACCTTCATCTGCTGCCATGCCGTTTAGTATATCACTGGGAAGACCAGCAAGGTGAGAAAGAATATCTTTAATGTATATCTCATTTCCGTCATCAAACCTGTTTTCAATGGTGAGCTCAGGAATGTATTTCTTAATGGATTCATTGATATCTAATAGACCCTTTTCATGAAGTGACATGATTGCTAGAGCGGTAAATGTTTTGGTGCAAGATCCGATGGAGAAAACAGTGTTTGGATTTACTTCTACTTGATTGGCTAAGTCTGAAAATCCAAAACCATTCATGTAAGCAACCTCATTATTATCAACTACTGCAACAGCTAAACCGATCACTTTCGCACTCTTTATTCCCTCTTGATACTCCTTATCGATTACAGCTGCAATCTGACTAGCTGAAGACTCTTGGGCTAAGGATTTAATAGAAATTTGAAAACAGCAAGCAGTAAGAATAAGCAAGGAAATTCGATTCATTTTCATAGTTTTTGATATTGATTTTTGCAGTTCAACGATCAAATTATTCATCAGGACAGAAAACGAATCAGAAGAGTGATAAGAACACAATAATTGTGATTGGAGTGGCTATTCGTGTGATAAAGGCAGTTCATCACAAAAAAACAACTTGATGTCCTGTTGTTAATATCTTACAGCATGATATCTTTTTTAAAAAAGAGATGGGTTTATCATTTACTCCTCTGGATTGCATTTTTCATCTCATTGACATTTCTAGATTGGATAGAGAAAACAAAAGATGAGTCTATTTTAGAGTTGGAGATTGAATTACTCAAAACATTTCCTGCTATTCTATATATCGTCTATCTAAATTTTTCTATCAAATCATACTTCTTTGACCGACGCAAGTATCTTATCTATTGCGTAAGCCTCCTACTTTTAATCATATCAGGCACTTATTTTTTAGACTTGTTAGATGATTGGAATGGTGGATTAAGAAATTCAATAGAGCAAAATGGACTAAATGTTCTAGCGATCATTCCTATAAGTCTTGGCTTACAATATTTCAAGCGAGGGGTTATTAATCAATATCAATTGCAGGAGTTAAGAGTCCGTACTTCCGAAACAGAACTAAACGCACTCAAGGCTCAAATTAATCCTCATTTTTTATTCAATACCCTGAATAATATATACGGAATGAATCAAATAAATTCTGATAAAGCGTCAGAGATGATCATGGAATTGTCAGACGTGATGAGGTATCATCTGGAGTTTTCAAAAAAGGGAACAATTCTTCTAAGTGATGAAATTCAATTGCTGACTTCCTATATTCAGTTAGAAAAATTACGAATAAATGATAATTGTGATCTACAATTAGATATACTGGAAGGAGATTTTTCGTTATCAATATCACCACTACTACTTTTGCCATTAGTTGAAAATGCATTCAAGCATGGTACTCATCCAACCTCACCCTCATTTATTCATCTTAGTATAAAAACGAGTGGAAGAAAACTTTATTTCACTATTAAAAACAGCATTCATCCTAACAGAAAAGTAATTAAAACAAACTTAGGCTTAAAAAACACGATGAAAAGACTAGAAATAATCTACGGAGGCAAATATGAATTAAAGACATCCGAGGATCAAGCCACCTACTTAGTAAAACTGGGTATTGAATTATGAAGCGTCTTAAAATATTAATCGTTGATGATGAACCACTCGCTCATAAGGTTTTAGAGGGATACTGTGACAAAATCGAATCAATTGTTGTTTCTGGGAATTGCTATGATGGTATTTCGGCATTGAATTTTCTAAAAGAGAATAATGTAGATCTTTTATTACTGGATATCCAAATGCCAGACATCACGGGTTTAGAACTATTGGATGGACTGAAAGGACATACTCCAAAAGTCATATTTACTACTGCTTTTACAGAATATGCGATAGATGGATTCAACTACGATCAAGTGGTTGACTACCTGCATAAGCCTATTCGATTTTCTCGATTCATCAAGGCAATAGAACGCACACAAAATACGCTTGTCTTAGAAAGGGGACTTGAAGAATCAAAAGGTGAGCTGTCATACATCAAAGAAAATTTCATTTTGCTCAAGGAAAACAAAAAAGTATATAAAATTTCTTTCCAAGACATTCTCTACATCCAGTCATGGGGCAATTATTTGAAATTTTTCTTATCTGATCATAGTATTAAAATTGTCAGGAAAACTCTTAAAGAGATTGAAGAAGAACTTTCAAGTAAATACTTTCAGCGCATTCATAAATCATACATCATAAATCTAAATGAAATCACAGGAATTGAGCGAAATATGGCCATCATGAAAAATGGTGAGTTGGCAATAGGTAAAAGTTATTCAGTCTTATTAAAAAAAAGATTTAGACAACAATGATTTTGAGACTCCTGTGTAAAACTCGCTTTTAGTTACCTTTGCTATTTATGAATACAAAAGAAGAAATAGTAGAAAACTGGCTACCTCGATACACCGGTACCGAGCTAGATGAATTTGGTCAGTACATCCTCCTCACCAATTTTAAGAATTATGTAGACTTGTTTGCACAGAAATTTGGTTCTGAAATAAAAGGAGAAAATGGAGCAATGCAGACAGCTACCCATGAAAACATTACCATCATCAATTTTGGAATGGGAAGTGCCATGGCCGCCACCATAATGGATTTGCTATCAGCCATTACTCCTAAAGCAGTATTGTTTTTAGGGAAATGTGGCGGATTGAAAAGTGAAAACGCACTAGGAGATTTAATACTGCCTATTGCTGCAATAAGAGGCGAAGGAGCTTCCGACGACTACATGCCATCAGAAGTACCTGCACTACCCTCTTTCCGAATGCAGCGATCTATCTCACATGCAATCAAAGATCATGGGTTGGATTACTGGACTGGCTCAGTTTTCACCACCAACAGAAGAGTTTGGGAACATGATGAAGACTTTAAAGAATATTTAAGATCCATTAGAGCATCGGCCATTGACATGGAGACTGCTACACTGTTTACCGTAGGTTTTGCTAACAAAATACCTAGAGGAGCTCTCCTGTTAGTTTCTGACAACCCGATGGAGCCTGAAGGTGTCAAAACCTCTAAAAGTGATAAGAAAGTAACTGCAAAATTTGTAGAAAACCATCTTCAGATTGGAATTGATGCATTGACTGAATTAGCCAACTCTGGAGAGTCTGTTAAGCACCTAAGATTCGAATAATTCTCATTCGATTAAACCTTTACTTTTTGCAGTAGTCAAAGACCCAAACTAAAATAATAAGACTATGCAAAAAGTAATTTTAATGATCGGAATGGTATTGGTTGCAAGCATTGCTTTCGCCCAAGGTGAAGGCAAGAAAGACAAACCTGAAATCAAAATTGAAGAGTATAAGGAACGTCTTGAACTTTCTGACAATCAGGTATCAGATTTAAAAGAGATGAGGGAAAAGTATAGACCTCAGCTCAGGGAAATAAGATCTGACAAGTCGAAAGACAAAGCGGATAAAATGAGAGCTGCTGCTGATGTAATGGATTTACAACAAGAAGAATTAGCTACTATTCTATCCGAAAGTCAATTTGCAGAATTGCAAATCATTCGTGAGGAGGCAAAACGAAAGAAGAAAAAAGCTAAAGGCAAAAAAGGATAAGTGTTATTAGAGTCTTTCAATGTTTGAAAGACTCTTTTTCTATTTAAAAGAGCTTTCCATCCTTTGTACCGTCCACTCCTACTGGTACTGTAAGACTAAGTCCCAATTCCTTATTGAGTTTTTCAATGAGATAAGCTGACAACACAGGAGATTCCTTTTCCAAGTTTTGATGCACAAAGAAGTACAGATTCTCCATACCCATATCTACCCACGATTTGATTCGATTCATCCAGACATCCAATCTAGCATAATCACTTTCATGATTTGCACCAACATATCGCACAAAAACAGACGGTGAGGTCAATCGCATATGTAGTAAATCCCTTCTTCCAGCTGTATCTGTTATAATGTTAGAAATATTGTGATTCTCGAAAAGAGAATACACTTCGTTTGCTACCTCTGCATCGTTAAACCACTCTGTATTTCGCAACTCAATAGCAAGAGGAATGTCCTTAGGCCAAAGCTCCACCGCAGTAACCAAGCGATCCATATTCTTAGGTTTGAAATTGTCATGAAGCTGAAGGAAGCACATACCTAACTTATCTCCCAACGTACGAATATTTGAAGTATACCTATCGATTGGTTCTTCCACCTCATTGAGTCTTTTGATGTGACTCACCATTTGATGCACTTTCGGGAAGAACTTAAAATCATCTGGGGTTTTCTCCACCCATTTTTCTATCTGCTCCTGCTTAAAATGATTGTAGAAAGTAGCATTCAATTCTATCGAGTTGAACTGAGTAGAATAATAAGCCAACTCGTCCTTGGTTCCTCTTGGGTAAAATTTCTTAAGATCTTGTTTATTCCATTTGGCACACCCAACAAAAACGCTTTTCAGTTCGCCTCCCTTTTTCAGCACACTCTCTGTATCGTGATGATCGTCAGGTAAAGTAAAGTCTACAAGTTCTGGTTGTTCTACACTGCCAAATTTCATATCTATTGCAATTATCAAGAATTAAATCCCAAGATAAATCTAATGGCTTTTTTGAAGATTTGTTTTGACAAGAAAATAAAGTCTAGTCAATAGCAGCATCTAAGGTAATCTTAGCAATAGCAGCAAGAGTAGAATCAACAGAAATAGAATAAGTGATTTTTTCAATACTTATGGCCTTTCTATCTGCTACTATTTATGTCTTGAGTAGTGAAAAGAATACGCGCCCAATCAGCCTGATTTCTAATCTGAAGCTTTACACGAATATTCTTTCTGTATCCATCGTACGTATGAATACTTACCGCCATTTTATCAGCAATTTCTCTTCTATTATATCCTTTACTTAGCCATCTTACCAATTGCATTTCTCTATTGCTAAGCAAATCCTCGATAGTTGTACTTGTTAAATTCATACCCCTAATTAAGTGCCTCTATATTGACATAGAGATATTTTTGTCATGGATGACAGGTTTACCGTCACGAAATGCAGATAGCACTAGTTACTCTTGAGCTTTTCGCTAAGCGAATCTTTATATGTTCTTGAAATAGGGAGTTCACTTCCATCATCAAGCACCACTTTATCAGCATATTTTATTTTCACAAAATCAACATTTACTATATGCGAACGGTGAATCTGAATAAACTTATCAGGTAGGTTATCCATGATAGTCTTGATTCTATTTCGATCAATTTCAGGAGTGTTTTTGTTAGTCAGATTAAACTCTAAATAATGTCCATCTGCCTTTATCGATATGATATCGTTAATTTGCAAAACGGCTCTACTTTTCAGTTCTATTATTTCGTGTTTGTTCCGCTCAATTTCTTTTGCTAATTCCACATTTTCATTAACCTGATACTTATGAGATGATTTACTCTTGTTTAGCAGTTTTGATAAAACAATGGCTAGAATTATGAGTCCAATGATTCCTATTAACAACACTATCTGCCATTGCTTAAGTCTAGAAGATTCTAATTTGCCTTTTGAAATTTGAGACTCTTTTTCTGCCAACATATATCTCGCTGCTGCATCTTTTTTAAACTTTTCACTTTCAGAATTCTCAAGAGAATCTTGAAAAGAGACATATAGCTTGTAATAGTCTTTACTTGCTTCAACATTACCCATCTCCTCATGAGTTTGTGCCATTAGTTCATATACGTTTTTCTTCTCATGCTTCAAATTTTTCGGCCTAGTTATTTTTAAAACTTCTTGACTGTAATACAATGCTGAATCATAAAGATCTGATTCTAGAAAAAACTTCACTTTAGTTAAATTGAAATCTATAAGAATAGGTGGCACTGGATAATACTTAAGATCTAATCTGACAGAGTTTAATGTATTATCTGCCTTTTCCAGTCGAGATGATTCAAGATAAATTTTCGCTATCAGTATTCTATTTTTCAGTGTGAGTTGAAATTGCTTGATAGATGACGCTAGCTCATAGCCTTTTCTCAAATACAATAATGAAGAGTCAAGCTCACCACTTTCGTAGTAGAGTTGTCCAATATTATTGAAGTATGCAGCAACTATTGGTTGTGGGGGAATTTCACTAACGTCTACCTTTTTCAAAACATTGACACCTCTATCTGGCATGCTCATGTTGCCAAAAATTGAAGCAATATTCATGTAGCTATTTAGAATAGAAAAGTCATTTGTTGAATCTAAATTCACACACTTTTCAAAATTTTCAATGGCTTGTGAATAATTACCCAACTGTCTATGGGCTCTTCCTAAATTTCCGTGGATACTCAATCTTGCTCTTGCATTCTCCTCTTTAGTTAATTCAAGCAGAGAGTTATAAATGAGCAAAGAACTATCAGCAAGACCTGTTCTCATATAAATAATTCCCAAGAAATTTTTTGACTTAAATGAAAGTTCATCTTCCACTGGAAAATGACTTGCTGTTTTCCTAAAAAGAAGCTTGGCCTCCTCCAATTTTCCTTTTCTATATAAACCAAGTGCCTTCAAGTAATCGCTCCCATTCTGAAAATATAGTTCATCACCATTTTCAGATAGAAGTAATACAGAATCAGCATAGCTAGTGGTGAGCCCTGATTGTGGAGGAGGAAATGAACTCGCGAGGGCAATAAAAGCAGTTGCCTTCTCTCTATTGTTTTTCGCTTCTAAAACTTCTTTTTCAAGTGCTTTAAAATCAACACGCTGAGAAACAACAGAGAGTGACGAAATATATAATAATAAAAACGAAATGAATTGATAGCTAGTCTTCATACAATAAAAATAAAGACTATTTCAACTACTAATGAAGATTACAGAAATGTATTTTATTTCTTTTTTCGAACACCCAACCTTATTTAATAATATTAAGCTTTTTACCCACTATCCTATCAAGTAATCGATGTGGAAGTAGACGTGGCAATGTCCAAGATTTGAATCGCTGTGGAACCAAGCCGTATCTTGTTTTCGGGTTTTCCTTTTCAAAAATATCAAAAATTCTACTAGTTACTTTTTCAGAAGTCCATCCATTTTTGATAGCATCTTTGACAAATACATTTTGAAAAATCTGCATAGCATCGGCAAATAGTGAATTCATATATTTTTCATCCAGTTCCTTTCCCGTTGATTTTTCCCAAATAGGAGTTTGAATTGGTCCAGGACCAATCACAATGACATCTATTCCAAAGAGTTGGAGTTCTCTTCTCAGGCTTGTGGAGATTCCCTCAACCGCATGTTTAGAGCCTACATATGGAGATAAAAATGGCATGGCCATTTTTCCAGATGTAGAAGAAATCTGAATAATCTTACCCGGATCAGAACTGTGACTATTTCTAGCTCCGAGTAGTGGTAGAAATGTTTGAGTCACTTTAACTAAGCCTATTACATTAACTTCAAACTGATATCTAAAATCTTCAATATCCACATCCATCAAAGGACCTCCAACTGCCACTCCAGCATTATTTATCAGTCCTCCAAGCCCTTCTTCTCCGATTTCTTTCTCAAGCAATTGGGCAGCCCTATCAACAGAAGCATGATCTGTCACATCAAAAATGAGAGGCTTATAATTTACCCCAAGTGAATCTTGCAGTCTTTTTGCGTCTTCTTCTTTTCTAACACTTCCGAATACCGTATATCCATTTTTCACAAATATTTTTGCGAGATCATAGCCAATACCAGTAGAAGCACCTGTTATTAATATATTTTTAGACTTGTCCATACAAATAGATAAAGAGTGAGTGAGATCAATAAAATAATACGAGCCAGAAAATCCGTCTATCCATTGCAATTTATAGATAAGGAAATACCAAACGAAATCATTTGGGAGCTACTAGAAAATGCCAACCATGCCCCTACTCACAGACTTACGGAACCATGGCGCTTCAAGGTTTTCAAAGAAGAAGGAAAAAGGAAGTTAGGTGACTTCTTGGCGAACAAATACAAGGAAATTACACCCGATTACAACCCTTCTAAATTTGAAAAAATAAAAGGAAATACAGAAAAATCTGGTGCTGTGATAGCCCTTATTTTACATAGAGACCCTCAAGAAAGAGTCCCCGAATGGGAAGAGATAGCAGCCATTTCTTGCTCTGTACAAAACATCTGGCTTGGTCTGAATCAATATGATCTAGGTGGATATTGGAGTACACCGGCATTGACTAAATATCTTGGAGAGATCGTTGATCTAAAAGAAAATGAATCATGCATTGGGTTCTTTTATCTAGGTTATTGCAATTCCAACGATAGAATAATTAAGAAAAAAACTATTAAAGACAAAGTAGAATTCATAGAAGAATGAAGATCCTAATCATTGGCGCGTCTGGATCAGGTTCTACTACTTTGGCCAAAAAAATTGGAGATCAATTTAGCTTCAGTCATTTAGATGTGGATGATTATTATTGGAAAAAGACAACTCCTCCCTATCAAAAAAAAGTAAGCCCATCATTAAGAAGAGAAAACCACTACAAAGATTTCAATGCCAGCGAAGATGCCATAGTAAGTGGGTCTCTTGTTAGCTGGGGAAATGAATGGCTAACCCTTTTTGATCTCACCGTATTTATTAAAATTGATCCCAGCATTAGAATGCAAAGACTAAAAGATCGAGAAATGGAAAGGTACGGATCGCAATTGCAAAGCAATGATCTCATCAAAAAGCAATCAGCTGATTTTCTAGCTTGGGCTAGACAATATGATGACCCTCAATTTGAAGGTAGATCCATCAAAATACAACAAGATTGGATCAATCAATTATCTGGTAAAATATTAACCATTGACGGAGCTCTTCCATTAAGAGAAAAAATGGAGATCATTTCGAATGAAATTAAATGCATTTCTAAATAGCCTTGACCACTATGAAACTAGAAAAAGAATCAATCCAACTACTTTCAAAAGCTCTTGAAAAATTAGAGATAGGTTTTGACCTTCCTGATTTTGAACAGTCATTTGATTTTTCAAAAATGGAATCTGTAATGGATACTGTGGCTGAAAAAATGCAAAACAACTATCCCTATTTTCATCCGCTATTTATAGGACAGATGCTAAAGCCTCCTCATCCGATTGCGAAAGCAGCCTATATGCTATCGATGTGGATCAATCCCAATAACCATGCGATGGACGGAAGCAAGGCTAGCTCTCCTATGGAAAAAGAAGTAGTGGCTGACCTTGCTCATATGTTTGGTTTTGCAAAACATCTTGGTCATCTCACAAGCGGTGGCACTATGGCCAATCTAGAAGCTCTTTGGGTAGCTGGTCAGTTGCACCCTGATAAAAAAATCATTGCCTCTGACCAATCTCACTATACCCATGAGCGCATCTCTGGTGTTTTGAAACTCCCCTTTGAGAAAGTGAAAACAGATGCTTCGGGCAGGATTGATCTTTTAGATTTAGAAGAAAAGTTGAAAAATGGAAATATAGGAACAGTCGTTTGCACCATGGGAACAACAGGCTTGGGTTCTGTAGATCCTCTTGCAGATATTCTCAAACTACAAGAAAAATACAATTTCAGAATTCATGCAGATGCTGCTTATGGGGGATATTTCAAGCTCCTCAGCAATTTATCACCAAAGACAGCAAATCACTTTGAGAAGCTCAACCAAGTAGACAGCATAGTAGTAGATCCTCACAAACAAGGATTGCAGCCTTATGGATGCGGCTGTGTTTTGTTCAAAGATCCAAACGTTGCAAAGTTCTATCTGCATGATTCACCCTACACTTATTTCACCTCAGACGAGCTACATCTTGGAGAGATTAGTTTAGAATGTTCCCGTGCTGGTGCTTCTGCGGTAGGACTTTGGGCCACTCATCAATTGATGCCTCCTGTCCCTGGTGGGGAGTTTGAAAAAGACTTAAGCAAAAGTAGATCGGCTACTGTTGAATTGCACGAAAGACTGATGGCAAGCAGCGACTTTATGACTATCTCCAAACCTGAAACAGACATTGTAGTTTGGAGTCTAAAAGGAAATAGCACTCAAGAAATGAGTGATAAAGCGAATGCCTTTTTCAAAAGAGCAGAGCAAAATCATCTCTATTTATCTCTATACAAGTACCCTACTGAAAAACTAAGCCATCCTAATTATGAAATCAATTCGGAATACTTAGTCTGCTTAAGATCAAGCGTGATGAAGCCAGAGCATGAGACTTGGATGAATGATATATGGGATAGACTTATTATGAGTATTTAACTTCATTTTGGAAAACATCTTTGAGCTAAGGTGGTTCTACTTCCTGAACCAAGTAAAGAGAATATGTTAGGTCTATTCAAGAAAAAATCCGAAAAGGAAAAACTAGAAGATAAATACAAAAAACTGCTAGAAGAGTCTTACAAGCTATCCACTTCTAATAGATCTCTAAGTGATCAAAAACAGGCTGAAGCTCAAAAGGTACTCGATGAGATTGATGCATTGAGTTGATATTTCACAAAGACCTTTGAACAAAATCAGCATATCTGATTGGCATCAATGCCCAAACCTAATTTGATTAAAACATCATTTTATGACAGAACTCACACAACGAGATAAAGACAGAATCATAGAAATGGCATGGGAAGATCGCACGCCTTTCGAAGCAATCGAGTTTCAATTTGGATTGCCTGAGAAGGAAGTGATTAAAATGATGCGCTCCACACTAGCTCGTGCAAGTTTCAACCGGTGGAGAAAACGAGTCAATAGTGGTGTGAGTCAAAAGCACTTAAAGAAGAGAAGTGATGATATCTCCCGATTTAAATGCACCAGACAAAAAGCCATCAGTTTGAACAAAATTTCTAAGCGATGAATTTTCCTACCGAATATGCTGAAATACTTAAAAGAATTGATTCGGTAGATCCTGAAAAATACGGAAAAACAAGAAACTACCTAAGCGGAGCAGTCACCTATCTATCTCCATACATTTCTAGAGGGGTCATCTCTACCAAAATGGTGTACGATTCATTGATGGATCGTGGATATGTCCCATTACGGATTGGAAAAATGGTACAAGAACTCGCCTGGAGGGACTATTGGCAGCAAGTCTGGATAGCCAAAGAAGACGCCATAAATGAAGACTTAAAACATCCTCAACCTGAAGTAGAAAACCACGCTATTCCTGAAGCAATCATCAAAGCTGAAACAGGTATTGAAGCCATTGATAAAGGCATTAAAGACTTTTGCGAAACAGGCTATTTGCATAATCATCTAAGAATGTACATCGCAAGTATTGCCTGCAACATTGGTAAATCCCACTGGAAAGTACCTGCAAAGTGGATGTACTATCATCTACTAGATGCAGACTGGGCTAGCAATGCCTTGAGCTGGCAATGGGTAGCTGGAAGTAACGCCAATAAGAAGTATGTTGCCAATCAGGAAAACATCAACGAGTATTGCTATACTGATCAAAAAGGCACATTCTTAGATATTCCTTATGAGGATATTCCCGAGCTAGCCGTTCCAGATGTATTGGCAGATATCTCAAATTTTGAATTGACGACAGCCTTACCAGAAAAGAAAAAAATAACTATTGAAAAAGGGCGTCCTACTTTGATATACAATTCTTACAACTTAGATCCTTTATGGCATGAGAAAGAAGAAGTGAATCGTATCCTACTTTTAGAACCTTCTCATTTTTCTGATTACCCCATCTCTCAAAAGTCACTTGATTTCATTTTGAAGCTCTCTCAAAACATCGCTAATATCCAGTTGTATATTGGTGAGTTTGATGAGCTGACACAAGAATATGATTTAGAAAAAGTCATATATAAGGAACACCCATTATCCAATCACTACAAAGGTGAGCAAGAACCACGTGATTGGATATTCAATGTGAAAGGATACTTCGGGTCATTTTTTGCCTACTGGAAAAAGTGCAAGAAAGAACTCAAATGAAAAAAGAGCATCTTCCTTCCAAGACTTGTTCCACTTGTGGTCTTCCCTTCTCTTGGCGAAAGAAATGGAAGAAAGATTGGGAGCAAGTGAAGTACTGTAGTGAAAGGTGCAGAAGGAATAAAAAACTAAAAAAGGTTGCTTTCTTCTAGATAAGAAGTATACATTCGTGATCAATTATACTATTACTTGAAAAAGAACCTTCATATTTTCATCGCATTCTTGCTGATTTTCTCAGTCTCCTCGACTGTTTGGGGTCAGTATGCGCTTGAAAAAGACAACATAGAAATCAGCTCTGAAAAAGAAGCTGATGGAGAAAAAGATGCTGAAGAGAAAGAAACAGAAGG
>JBGCFL010000219.1:0-3734 GCA_045106975.1 Ekhidna sp.
ATAGCTATTTCTATTCCCGCATTGATATCCTTCATGCCATAAGGCTTTACTATGTAGCCGTATGGACTATGCTCAGAAGCTTTCTTAATGGTCTCTTTGTCAGCGTACGCAGTAGTGAAGATGAAGGGTATATTTATTCCATTCTTGACCTTTTCAGCTACATCAATACCACTTTTTTCTCCTTTCAACTGAATATCAAGAAGAGCTATTTCAGCTTCACCTTCTCCTAATTTTTCTACTGCTTCATCATAAGAGGCGGCTATCCCTACCACTTTATGATCGATGATTTCTAACATGTCACTAAGTGACTCTGCAATCTGTGGATCGTCCTCCACTATTAGTACGTTGTAGCTCATTGTTTCTTTGTTTACTTTGGAAAAGTAATAATAAATGTGGTTCCTTTTCCTACTGCACTATCTACTTTTATGTCTCCTCCATGAATTTTTACAAACTCATTGACAATGGAGAGTCCTAATCCTGTCCCTTGAATGTTTCCTACATTAGAAGCTCTGAAAAAAGTGTCAAATAATTTTTCCTGTTCCTCTTCAGGGATACCCATTCCATGATCCTTCACATGAAGTGCTAGATGATCATCATAAAAGTCTAGGAATAACTCCGGTTTTTTCTCTGACCCTTCGGAATACTTAAGTGCATTCTCGATTAGATTGTTCATGATATGACCAAATAGCCGCTTATCTATTTTTACCTTGAAAGGAATGCCCTCTTTTGAACATGAAATAGGTTGCCTTCTAGAAATAAAATCTGGAAGTACTGCCTCTTGAATAAACTCAAAGATATCTGTACTTTCTGGATCAAATGGTACTTTTTGAGAATCGAGCTGCCCAATCATTAGGATATTAGTCACTAGCTGGTTTAAACGCTCCACGTTCGTTTCAATTCTAGAAACATTTTTCTTGAGTTTACTCTTATCCAGCCTATCAAAATTATCCAGTTGATAATTTAATAGTTCTGTATTACTCCTTATAGTAGTAAGAGGTGTTCTTAACTCATGGGATGTCATAGAGATAAACTGAGACTTCAGATTATTCAGTTCTGTTTGTCTTTTAAGTGCTTTCTCCACATCCTCTTTGGATTTTTTCAGCTCTGTAATATCTCTTACAAAAGCAGTGAAAAACGTTTCATTTTGATGTTCTACAGGAAACACGGTTAGCTCAATCGGAAATATTTCACCACTTTTTCTTAATCCGATTATCTCAATCCTAGTATTCAATACGGGCCCATGACCGGTATTGTGATAGTGATCCATTCCTTTTTCATGGCCTTCTCGGTGGGCATGAGGCACTATTTTTTCACTGAGCCTCTCCCCAATTATTTCAGCTTCGGTATACCCAAAAATCGCTTCTGCTTGAGGACTCCATTCTTTAATTAATCCTTTAGAGTCAATAGTAATTAGGGCGTCAAGAGATTTTTCAAATAATTTTTTGAGCTGAATTTCCCTAAACTCATTCTCTTGCTTGAGCTTTTTCTCCTCGGTAATGTCTAGATGTATCCCAATAGATCCAATCAAATTACCCTGATCATCATAGTTGGGCGCACCGCTGATAATTGCCCACTTCTTGTTTCCTTGTTTGTCTTTTATTACAATTTCATAAGAAGCGGAATCGCCTGATTTTCTATTCTCCGTTTGCCTTGCTACTTCAGCTAGCATCTCATGATCGTCTTGATCTATCAATACTTCAGATGCTTTTCTTCCAACAATTTCCTCTAATTCGTACCCTGTTAAGTCAAGGAAAGGTTTGTTTGCAAATTGAATAATTTCATCATTATCCACTTCCATCAACCCTAGTTGGATATTATCAATTATCCGACGATATTTCTTTTGATTCTTCTCAAGTGATTCTTCGGCGGCTATCCTATTTCTTACTTCTTGCTTCAGCTTCAAGTTGAAAAAACCACTTTCTAGACTCACTGCAAATTGTGAAACAACATCCAGAAATGGGGTGAAGGATTCTTTTGTAAAATTAATAGGGGTGGCTCCATTATGAAAAAGTTCAAGTACTCCAAACTCACCAAGCTTGAAATAAGCATATTGACCTTTCATTTTCCGGCTAGGAATTAAAGACTCTGAGGACAGAATAAAGTTCTCTTTACCAAATGTTGTTTTATCTACATAAACTTCCACTTCAGATTCTGGAGTTGCGTAAATTTTAGTCAATTTTAATTGACCAGTTCCCTTATCGGAAATGGCCCAAACAGAGCCTGCTTGCAATGATCTTCTAGAGATAAACTTCTTAACAAAACCCTCAGCTGTATCCTCAGGATTCTTATATTCCAAGTTTGTTAGGCTTAGTTCATATAAAACAGAGAGCAGTTCAGTTGTTTGTTCCATTGGCTAGTAAAAACTGGATACGACGGTTGTCTTATTAAAAAATTCAAGATAACCATTTACATCAGAAGATACTTCACCGATACTCAAAATACCTTCTAATGATGCCTCATCCATGTTTAGCCCGCTTTTAATTGCTTTGAGTTCCTTAGAAAAATCCTCTTCGAGATAAAGTACTCTTGATATACAGTTAGCAACAAAAGTATCTTTTGGATTTTCGTGTGCTGCTAGGTTTGCGGCCAAACTGGCGTTTTTGATCAATTCTTCATTACTTCCTTTCAAAATATTCAAAGAAGTATTTTCTTCTACTTTTCCAACACATACCAGCGTACCGTCTTCTTCTACAGCAATAGGATCTCGTACTATGTCTTCTTGACCTTCCCGATAAATACCAAATGGAAATCCTTTTGAAATATCAAAAAAATCTGAGCTAGCAAAACGACTTTCGGTATGCTTTTCAACTATTTCTTTATAAACATCAAAGGCAGGCCTCCAGTTTAGTTCTATGATCTTATTTCCATTCGTTTTATTTGCCACGAAAGGTCCAGCAATTTTCTCCCAACCATGTTTCACGCCAAGTTGGGTGCTCCATTCCGATAACAGAATTAATCCTGCATTTTCATAGAATCCGTCATTGGTAAAAATGCAAGGCTTCTGCTCGAGTGTCAACGAACCTGCTCCTCCACCAACA
The DNA here is from genome assembly GCA_045106975.1 of Ekhidna sp. Lineage (GTDB taxonomy): Bacteria > Bacteroidota > Bacteroidia > Cytophagales > Cyclobacteriaceae > Ekhidna. Next base: position 3,039 of record JBGCFL010000219.1, read on the forward strand.
TATGATATATTGCTCCAATATTTATCATATAATGTGTGCAAAAAATTGGGTATATCAGGAGATAAACCATCTAATAGCACTAGACTGGATTTTTGATTTTCATTCATTTCCGGCAACTCATCAATGAATTTCGAAGACATATCTTTTATCAAAAAGGGTCTTGCCTTTGCCTTTATTACTTTCAAAATTGCGCCTTTCTCAAGAGAGCTTTCATTATATAGAATCATAGGGAATAATCCTCCGGCTATAATGATGTTCTCTTTATTGCATAGGGATATTAATTCCTCAATATCAATTTCTGAATGCTCTGCAACTAAGAGCATATTGACATGTTGTCGAGATAAATTTTTTAGTACGTTTTCGGTAGATGGATTTTCAATATACATAATCGGTAGAGTGATTTTAAACCGCCACAAAAGAACCTTTTGCTTACGCAACATTTTTTTGTAATACGATGAGTTGCAGATTTTTCGGGTTGAATGGTAATCAGCTAGGATTTTTCTGCAAAAAACATCCATATAAGCTTAAAAGGTCAATTATCCTTGTTTTTGTTCTAGTCATCGGATTCCATCTTACATGGGAATAGAATGAAAATACTTTCGTGATAGTATAAAACACAAGTCATGAAAACATTTTTAATCAGCATATCAAAAAGCGTTCTTGCTAGTGCACTAGTACTAGTGACATTCATATCTA
>JBGCFL010000022.1:0-61353 GCA_045106975.1 Ekhidna sp.
CATGTGGTCAATGGGAGAGTGGTTTGGATGATGTTGGTAATCGCCATCCTACTGGTTTTTGTGGCATGGATCAATTTCATCAACCTTTCCTCTAGCCGTGTCATGCTAAAAGCAAAAGAAGTCGGTGTGAGAAAGTCGTTAGGGGCTACTAGGAAGCAAATTATATCGCAAGTCTCAATAGAATCTCTTGTATTAAATATTGGATCGCTTGCGATCTCTTTTCTTCTCTGTTTGCTTTTGCAGCCATACTTTAACCAGTACCTCGGATTGTCTCTTAGCATCAATGACCTTATTTATGCTGGAGTGTGGGGCATACCTTTTTTGGCTGTTTTTCTAGGCGTTTTTGGCTTGCTGGCACTTTTAATATCCATTTATCCAGGAGCTATCATTTCCGCATTTCGATTGCAAGATGTAATGAAAGGCACTTATAAAGCTAGAGGTGAAGTCAAGGGCTTTAACAATGTCTTGGTTGTTTTTCAATATTGCGTTTCGTTGCTATTGATTGTAGCAGCTGTGGTAGTAGGCCGACAAGTCAACTTCATGATGGAAAAAGATTTGGGGATATCCATAGATAAGACAATGGCCATCTATGGGCCTGATTTGACACGATGGGATAGTACGTATATCCCAAGAACGGAAAGACTGAAAAATGAGATAGCGGCTTTTTCCGGAGTAGCAAGTGCGACAGCAACCAACAGAGCAGTAGGTCGTAATATGGGAGTTATTAGCCCTATTCGCTCATCTGTAGATGCTGAGAAATCAAATATTACGTGCAATACCATTAATATACACCATGACTTTGCTGAGACACTTGGTCTTAAAGTCTTAGCCGGGAGAGATTTTGAGAGTACAGATCATCACACCAATTGGAGAGATGTCAACAACATTATGATCAATGAGTCTGCTCTTAGCTTGTTTGGATTCGAATCTGCGGAGGATGCCGTAGGGAGAAAGCTTTACTATTCCGAAAGGGAAGCTACTATCGTCGGTGTGGTCAATGACTTTCACCAGCGATCTCTGCACCATACTATAGATCCCGTCATATTCAGACCGATGTACGGCATAAGCAGAATCTTGGTTAAGCTGAATGCTGCTCCTTCAGAGGGCTTACTATCCGCTATAAAAAACAAGTATTTAGAAGTCTTTCCCGGAAACCACTATGACTACTATTTCTTAGAAGATGAATTCATGGCGCTATATGAAAATGAAGAGCGGATCAGTAAGATTGTCAATATATTCACGGTGCTGGGTATTGTAATTGCAGCTCTGGGGTTGTATGGGCTTGTACTCATCAATATCTCTAAAAAAACGAAGGAAATAGGATTGAGGAGAGTTTTAGGGGCGACTCTCCAGCAAATTTTCTTTTCAGTGGGAAAACAATTGATGATACTCATCCTGATAGCAATAGTGATTGGTGCACCCATTAGCTACTATTTGTTGGATAATTGGCGTGCTAGTTTTGCCTACTCTGCCGACATAAATGTGACAGTGATTGTTATTTCGGCCGGTCTTTTATTTCTGCTTGCCCTATCTGTCCTTTTGATACAGACAAAACGGGTAACCAAACTCAACCCTTCCGAATCACTGAGATACGAATAGGTAATTAATTGAATTTTGAGAACGCCCAGATGGCATGTGCCTCTGAACTATTTTAATATCTACAATCTAGCAGTTTTGCATATCAGTTTCAAGTAACTTCTTAGAGGCATATGCTATATCGTTTGTTAGCGAAATGTCAATAGTTGCTTATGAAATTGTCCAGTTTCTCACTATCTAAGTTCTTAAACACATCACTTGAAGTTGGACTTTTATCACAAGCTTCCTTGACTTCTTTGTTGTCAATTTCTTCAATTAACCAGTTTTGTCCATTTCTAATTCCGGAAAGCAGAGAATATCTGACTATGCACTTGCCTTTTCTTCCAGTTTCTCTGTTAGCATAAAACGCCATAAACTTTGTGTCTTCTCTACTTAAATTAGCATCTATAAGTCCAGAAGTTGAGACTGAGTTATCAATCAAAATTTGTTTGATTGTTTCAAAGTTTAAAGTATTAATACTATCTCTCTGACTTCTTTCAATCTCTTCCCTCATGATCTTCTCAGTTTCATCATTTTTAATCGCAAAAAGGACTTTTCTAAAGATCCAAGAATCACTGTGAACTAGTACTATTTCTGTGTCACCATAAGTACATGTTTGTTTGGTACTTCCTCCCAATGAATTTGGGTATTCACTAACTTCATCAATTACAATTGTCCGATACTTATTATCATAGAGTTGAGTTCTAGAGTTGATGGCAATTAGTCCGTCAGCTTCTTGGTATTCAATGAGTGGAAAGTTCACTACATATCGAACACTTAAACTATCTGCGATTTTTTGCAACGATTCTATCGTGCCATCCGCTTTAGTATCAAAAAAGCGAGCCAAAATGTTTGCTTCTTTGTAACTCAAGAAATTCTGGATTGATCCTGCTTTGGTCAAAGAGTAATTCTTTGTGGAATTCAAATTTACAGAAGATTCAATTTGGTTCTTGTAATGGGCTTTAAGGTTCTGGCCTAAATTCGAATCACTCTGAATCGCATTTTGAAGCGAATCATATTTTTCAGTGATGAAATCAGCTGTCGGCTGAATACAGTTCACATGGTACTCTTGAAGTAGTTCTGAGAGGTTGCTTGGAATGCTAACCTTGTTAGGAATTAGCGTTGCAACAGTTAGAACCTCAACTTGCTGGCTGATAGCCACTATTGAAACGAGAGAAAACGATATGATAAAGAGGAGCTTTTTCAAGTGCAGGGATTTTCGCTAACATTAATATAACACGCACTAGTGCATGTTATTTACTATTCAAATATAACTAGAAGGACCTCACTCTTTCGTTATATGCATTTTATAATTTTCATTTTGAAGATGAAAAAGGTTCTTAATGAATGGATGGATTTGATTGAGTAATCATGTTGAAATAGCCTCATAAAATTGATTCTTCCTGCTATCTTTCCATCATGAGAATACTCCTCCTTAGCATTTTTCTTTTGATGGGCATTGCTGCCTTGACTTTGATTCCTTCGGAGAAAGCTGAAAAGATCAATGGAGTAAGTTTGGTGTCTCCTCCCAGAGCTATTGATGCTAAAACAATGGGACAGGTAAACCGCATCAATGCAGAGTGGGTCGCTGTAATTCCTTACGGTTTCTCAAGAGCTGGTCAGCCTTCTGTTTCCTTCAATAAAGGAGGTCAGTGGTGGGGAGAGCGAATGGAGGGTACCCGCAAACTCATTGAATACGCTCAGGAAAATGAATTGAAGGTGATGCTTAAACCACACGTTTGGGTAATGGGCGAAGGTTGGACGGGTGATTACACACTTGAAACAGAAGCTGAATGGGCAGTATGGGAAAAAGACTTTTCAAAATATATTGTGAGCTATGCCACCATTGCAGATTCTATGAATGTAGAAATCTTATGCATTGGAACAGAGTACAGAACACCTGCTAAAGAAAGACCAGAGTTCTGGAAAAAACTGATCACAGAGGTGCGCCAGGTGTATGATGGTAAAATCACCTACGCGGCAAATTGGGATAACTATACTAACATCACTTGGTGGGATCAAGTAGATTATATCGGCATTGATGCTTACTTTCCATTGGTCGAGGGGGACAGTCCTTCAGTTCAAGAAATTAAAGATGGATGGACACCTATTAAGAAAGATCTGTCTAGTTTTTCGAAAAAATGGGAGAAGCCAATTCTCTTTACAGAGTATGGTTTTCAAAGTGCCAACGGTGCTGCAGGTAAACATTGGGAAGTAGATCAAAATGATGCAGCTAAGGCTAATCAGGAAGTACAGTCAAACGCCTATGAAGCAACTTTTCAGGCATTAGAAAAAGAAGATTGGTACCTAGGTGGATTTTTATGGAAGTGGCATTTTAGTCTTAATAAAGATCGAATAAGACCCACCACATGGACTCCCCAAAATAAGAAAGCAGAACAAACCATCGCTAAGTGGTATAGCAAAAAAGAGTAAATTGGAACCCAGAATAAAATGATATGAGTGATAAAAAAAGTGTAGAGGAAATACTGGCTGAGTTAGGCACTAAAATTGATAAACTGATTGGCGAGACAAAAAAAGCAGGAAGCAAAGTCTCGGCAGAGATGGAGGAGCAGATTCAGAAGCTAAAAGAGCGAAAAGAAAAAGTAGAGGAAGACTTCAGAGATTCTACATCTGAAACTGGCGAAAAATGGGAGCATGCCAAAATGCATCTCAATGAAGCCGCCGTGGAAATTCGAAGAGCCTTTGAAACAATGTTTAAGAAATAGATAGGTTTTAATTGTTTATGCTTTTGAAGAAGCATTATCTAAGTTGAAGATATGAGTAAAGTGTTGATTTATGGTGCGTATGGATATACCGGAAGGTTAATTATCGAAGAATCCATCAGTCATGGGATTAAACCTCTGCTTGCTGGGAGGAATAAGCAAAAGCTAGAATCGGTAGCTTCTACCTATGATTTAGAGCATGAAGTAATTGACATTTCCGAAAGAGAGAAATTGGAAGAGTGGCTTTCTAAGGGGACAGTGGTGATACACTGTGCTGGCCCGTTTGTTCATACAGCTAAGCAAATGGTGGAAGCCTGCTTGAAGACCAATACACATTACTTAGATATTACAGGGGAGTATCAAGTCTTCGACATTGTCAAATCATACAGTGAACAGGCCGCTAAAAAGGGATTGATGCTTTTACCAGGAGCGGGATTTGATGTAGTTCCCTCAGACTGTCTAGCCAACCATTTGAAAGATAAACTCCCAAGCGCAACACATTTAGAAATAGCTTTTGTGAGTAAAAAGGGAGGACTCTCCAGAGGCACTACTAAAACCATGATTGAAAACCTCGGCTATCCTCAGGTATATAGGAAGGATGGAGAGTATGCTTATGCGAAAATGGGGAATCATTGTAAAGTCATAGACTATGGTGACTTCACCCAACTTTCAATGGGTATATCATGGGGTGATATCAGTACCGCTTTTTTTAGTACGAGTATACTAAACATCGAAGTGTATTCTGGGACCACACAAGAGCAGTTAGGAAAAGTAAAAAAAATGGGGATCATCGGTTTTTTACTAAAAACTGATTTCTTCAGAAGCTTTCTTTTGAAGAAATTGGATAGAGACAAAGACGGACCTTTAAAGGAAAAAAGAGAAAAAGCAACTATGAATCTTTGGGGCAAAGTCTCCAATGGAGATGCCACGATCGAGGCACATTTGATAACGCCAAATGGCTATACGCTTACAGCTAAAACAGCGATACTTATCACACAAAAAATTATGGAAGGCAACTACACTGCAGGTTATCAGTCACCTGCGACAGCATATGGGAAAGATTTGATTCTAGAGATAGAGGGGTGTAAATACCTTTAATAGACCAAAAACTATTCTAATCGTAGTTTTCAACGGAAGGTTAATCTTAGGTTAATGACTCATTAACACTATCTATGAATAAGGATTATGACTAGGTTTAAACCTTAAATGAAAAGTAAAATAACCATCCTAATAATCGCTTCATTATTGGGGTTCTTTGCATTATCTGCTATCCAAGCCTATCTCATTAATAATACGTATGAGTTAAAGAAGGACGCTTTTATGGAAGTGACCACCGAAGCGGTTACAGTTATTGACGATCACCTGACCAAGATTGATTCTCTAAGATCAGAGTGGCGAGACACCATGCTAGAGATTGTAGCTGGCCATAAACAAGGCTATGTCACTAAAGACTCTATCCTATATTATTTTCAACTGAAAACAGATTCACTGAATGACGTTTTTGCAGATATTCTAAGTCAAGAATTAGAAAGATTGGATATCGATAGATCACTAAAATTTCAAAAGAAAGTGCTGTCCATTGTGGTGATTGAGCCTCACCTAAATGACACTATTTATAATTCAGAGAACAACCCTACGTCATACATCCTTGGAGTTTCATTTGAAGAGGAGGGGCGAAAAATAAGCGGTTCTACTTCCTATTCGGAATACTCTTTCGATAATGAAATAGAAGGACAATCCATGCTTGATATGGTCAAGGTCAATTTTGAAACGGAGACCCTCATCAATATAGAAGGATGGGAGCGTCAAGTATTGGGAGAAATGAAAGGATTGCTATTCATCTCATTAGCCATCTTCTTATTTGTTTTCGGCATTCTATTCTACTCTATCAAAAACTTGATTACCCAAAAGAAAATAGCTGAGCTAAAAACAGATTTCATCAATAACATTTCTCATGAGTTTAAGACACCTCTTGCCACCTTGACTTTAGCTACAGGAATGTTACGGGAGACATCTATGAAAAACGATTCGATCCTTCCTGAAACAGTGGAAATCATAGATAGGCAAGGTAGAAGATTGCAAAAATTGTTAGACCAAGTATTAGATAATACAATGAGTCACACTCAAATCAAGCTGAGTAAAACGGAAGTCAATATTGAAAATTTCATTAATTCTCTCCTCGATGATTTTGAGCTCTCTGTCTCAGGGAGTCAACCTAGACTCTCAAGAGAGTTGAAATTGGATAAAAGTACCATAGTCATTGATCCTTTTTATGTGACTACTGCCTTGTTAAATATTTTGGATAATGGGGTCAAATACAATAATGAAAATGTAGAATTACACGTTTCAGCACAAGTAACTAATCAATTTCGCATTTCTATTAAGGACAATGGAATAGGAATTTCAAGAAAGAATCAAGCTCATCTGTTTGATAAATTTTATAGAGTAGGAAATAAAGAAATTCATGAGATCAAGGGACTTGGATTAGGTCTTTTTTACGCGGGACAGATTGTAAAAGCACATAATGGCAATATTAGTGTGGAAAGTAGCGAAGGGCGAGGTTCAACAATCACAATTGAATTGCCACTTAATTAAGATCTAATGGCTAAACATATCCTACTTGCAGAAGATGATGAAGACTTAAGAAATGTACTAAGTCAATATTTACACGTCTTTGATTTTGAGGTGACCAGTGCCAAGGATGGTGAAGAAGCTTTAGAGCTATTTAACAAAGAGACTTTCGATATATGTGTTTTTGATGTGATGATGCCTAAAATGGATGGGTTTACACTTGCTGAAAAGGTGATAGAAAAAGACCCAGAGGCTTCTTTTGTATTTCTAACTGCACGAAATCAAAAAGAAGATAAAATGAGAGGTCTGAAGCTGGGAGCCGATGATTACATAGAGAAACCTTTCGAAGCAGATGAGTTGGTCTTACGCTTGAACAATATATTGAAGAGACGAGTGGGTGTCAGCAGCAAGCCTGATACTTTAAGTCGAATTGTTATAGGAAAGTATATACTTGATTGCAATAGACTTGTCCTTACGTATGGTAATCAGACTGAAAATGTGACGAAGCGAGAATCTGAGTTGATTCAATATTTATTTGAAAATAAGAATGAGGTAGTTCGGAGAGAGGATATACTCAGTAATGTTTGGGGGAATGGTGACTTCTTTTCGGGCAGAAGCATGGATGTCTTCATCAGTAGGTTGCGCAAATATTTTAAGGATGACCCTAATATTTCCATTGAAAGTAAAAGGGGAGTAGGCCTGGAATTTAGAGTAAGTTAAAGTCAGGTTAACGTTTTGTAAACGGCTTTTTTTGAGCGTTACCAATTCTAGATTTGTTTCAAACAAAAATAAAATTGGAATGAAAAAAGTATTAATTATCTGCTCATTGATAGTCTCTGTAGCAGCTTTCAGTCAGGCATCAAGTAGCTCGGTCAGTCGTTCGAGAGAAACCAGCACAACAACTGTTTCTACCGATGACGTTAACTCACGGTCTAGTATCACTCGTTCTAGTGAATCATATGATTTCGATGCAAAGTTTGATAAGAAAAAATACGAGGAGGTCAAGGAACTAATCATCGATCAACTAGGAACAAATAATCTTCAAGTAAAAGGGAAAACTTATTTTTGGAATCAAGAGAAGAGTGGAAGAGAATACTTCAGTTGTAAACTGACCAATAATGAACTGAATCTGACACTTAACCTAGAAGTAGCCAGCAGTGGTTTCGCTGATGATATAGATGAGCTAGGGGGCGATCTTAGAGACGTTATTCAGAAACATAAAGCTCACACCTGGACACCAATGACTCCAGCGACACCTCAAAATCCAAACTCTACTGATCCTCAATTAATTGAGAATGAATTAGCTCAAGCAGAACTGGAATTAGAGCTTGCACGCAAAAGGGTAGAAAGACTGAAGAAAAAGAAAGACTACTAATTTCAGGAATTTTACCTGTTAATCTTTAGCTCAAAAGGCATCAAGCTGATGTATTTCATAAGCTTTGATGCCTTTGTTACTTAATAGACGGATGACCTTTTGTTGAGCCTGGCAGAGGTAAGAATTTGATTTTATAGAAAATTTCCTTAGACTTCTAATATATGTTATCACAAGTGCTCATAATTATTCCATCACTGATTCTAAAATTCCAATTTTAATTATTTAGAGATTAATCTTTACATTTTTATTAATTTCACATTTCATAAAACTGTTTTACACAAAAAATGTCCTGAATAATGATGAAGTTTTCAGAAATTTCACAACTTGTATTAGTAGTTGCTTTTTTCTTTTTGATCTCATGTAAGGAAGAGGAGGATGAAGTTGTGATGCCAGAGGAAAATGTTGTAAGGACAGGGGAACTGCTATTTTACAGTAAATTTAAAAATATCTCTATAAAAATAGACGGTGAACCTTATGGAGTTATGGAGGGAATTACGGATGGTAAGATTCCGCGATGTGGATATTCAGATCTACGAGGTGGAATGTTAATTGAGCTTCCTCATGGCTATCACAAACTTGAAGCAAGATCTCAGCAGGGTAGATGGGAAGGGGATGTTTTTTTCTATCAGAATGAGTGCAATTTGTTTTTACTTCGTTGAGCATACTTCATTCGAGTCAATACTTATAAGCGAAATTGGACCATGTAAGGGGTGATATGCATATTTACGATCACTAAAACCCAGTACAGAGATAATTAGATTGTTTGTAAAACTGGGGATGTATTCCCCAAAAATTCTTTCATCTCTAATAACCCAATCAATAATTTTAGGTAATCCAAATTATTAGATTACTTAATAGACGGATGACCTTTTGTTGAGCCTGCCAGAGGTAAGAATTTGATTTCACGATAACGAGTTGTCGTTTTAGAAACTTTTTGTCCTTTTAAGAATGAAGGAATGATTTCATTGAATATCTCTTTTTGCCACATAGCCTGCTCGTGTCCTGCATCTTTCACTTTCACATGAATAGCATTACTGAATTCTTTCATGGTTTCCTCTACCTGCTCTACAGAAGTTCTACAATCCAATGTTCCAGTTACGAAAAGAGTAGGTATATCAGTTTTTACCGGAATGGAAGTGTCTATTTCTAAGTCACTATTCGGCCAGGAGTCTTTTGCAGCGGAAAACGGAAAGTTGACAATATTACCAAAAATGCTTGCTTCAGCTTCTTGTTTGATGGTACTCCATCGCTGACTGGAGACACCAGAGGCTAATCCTTGATTAATACTGCTACCAGACAGACCCATTGCCATACTTGCCCGTTTTTGTACAAACCAAGTCAACATAGAATAATCACCTTGATGGATGGTATATAGTAGACGAGGAATAGCTGGTATATCATTCGCATCATCAATGTCCAGCCTTAATACAAGAGCAAGACCGAAAGCACCGATTTCTAACTCTACTTTCTTTTTGGTAAGTGGATGCTTGATGATAACGTTGACAGGTTTTGCTTCTAGCTCCTCCATTACTTCATTAACTAGCTCTCTAAAACTGGGTATAGTAGCGCTTAGCGCTGAATCTTGAGCAACCATTTCTGATATTTTCTCAACATGCCTATCTAAATCGCTAGGGAAATTGAATGATTGATTAGGAGCATCAGCCCCGATGAAGACTGCTCTTTCTATTTCTTCGGGATGGAGAACCATATTTGTCATCCCGATATGGGTTCCATAACTAAACCCATATATGGAATACTTCTTGATTTCTAGTGCTTGTGTCAAATCATGTATGTCTTTTGCATGCTCCACTATGTTATAGCCTGAGACATCTACTTTTCTCTTTTGAAATTTTGATAAAGCTTTCTCTACCATGCTAGAGTAGTATTCATTCGCCTTCTCCTCCGATGAGAAGAAGTCACTTTGGACTTTGCTCAATGGTATGTAGTTGAGAGAATTATCATTAATTCCTCGTCGATCTATGAAAATAAGATCAGCTATTTCCAACACTTCTACCCAGTCAGTAAGGTCTTCAGGACTATCTGCTTGCCAAGTGCTTTCTCCACCGCCACCTTCCAAATAGATGACTGGAGTAGCAGGACTTTCGGACAGGCTTTTTAAGTGAACATACTTCACCTTTATTTCTCTACTAGATGGATTAGTGCGATTTTCTGGAACAATTAGATAGCCAGTATCTCCCTCAATTTCCAATGAGGATATTGTTTTGAAAGTTTTCGTTTTCACTTTTGAAAGTGTGCCCTGACCAAAAGAGATTAAGCCATACATCAGAAGCGGAAAAGATAAGAGTCGAATATTATTCATGTTTTGATTTTACTCAAAAGTGCTTTTGAGTTCTAAAAATGAAAAATTGGAGTAGTCTCAGATGAGAATTTGAAACCTATTTAGCTGTTGGACTTCAAGTAATCGGATGGAGTCATTCCAGTTACTTTCTTAAAGGCACGATAGAAAGATGCTTTGGAACTAAAGCCCACTTCCTGACCAAGACCTAAAATAGAAAATTTACTGTTTTCAGGTTCTGATATTTTTTCTATAAAAGCGTCTACACGGTATTGATTTATGAGGTCGTTGAAGTTGGTATTCAGGGACTCATTGATCACCTGCGATAAATTATTAATAGGCCACCCAAGGTGTCCAGCAAGTTTAGAAACGCTAATGTCAGAATCCTTATAGAGGAGTTCTTCTCTCAATGCGTCATGTATTTCTTGCTTCTTTTTAAGAAGTTCAACTTCTGTGAACTTGAATTTTTTGATGGAATCTGAATAGTTGCCAATCACTTTTTGATATTTGAGTACATAAGAGTACCCTAGCACATAGATAAGAATGCTCCAAATAATGCCTAAAGGCTTATATATGAGTGATGAATTTTCATCTAAATCTTGGATGAAGTAGAGTGCTACAGGTACCGAAATGAGCAGAAAAGTTATGATAGTAGCCCATGATACAATGAGATAATTCAGCCATTTTTTTACTTGTCTATAAGCTCTTAGCACAGGTTGTGCGGATCTAGAGGCGGTGTATAATAGATACGTGTAAATGCTAAATTGAACCAGTCCAATAGTAGCAAACACTAGAGCAGAAGTTTGAATGGTTAAAATATTGTCGTAAGCCCAATCTAAATTATTTCGAACATACACGAAAAATGAAGTAAAGAATACGGCATCTAATAGAAATGACGGAACGAAATGAAGCAGGTCCTTCCACTTAAAAGACCTCATTGGATCTTTTATATAAAGTACATGAAAATAGGCTAGGGGACCATAAGCCAAGCTGAACTCCATCGGAATAGGATATTTGGAATTGAAAGCAGAGATGGATTCTTCCAAAAGGAGATGGAGAAGAGAGAATGAAAAAAGGCCAACTAGTATTCCAATAAAGAGACTTGCTTTTTTAACTGAATTCTGGGAGAGAATAATAATAGATAAAATGACTCCCTGAAAAACAGCTAGCAAAAAATAGAAATTGGAAGAATCTAAAGAAGTATCGATCATGTGCCTCCGTTTAAGAAGTAAAAAAATTCTCAAACTGAAGCAAAGATAGATAACCACTAAGTCTATATCTCACCAAAAAAAAGCTAGCAGATTGAATTGCTATTTCAATCCATCTACTAGCTTAATATGCAGTGCTATTCCCTTTATTCAGGAAATGGCATCTTGAGCTATACTTTTACTTAATTAGTTTTGAAATACAGAGTAAATTCTAATTTCAGGATTACTTTCTAAATATGGTTTGAGCTCTCTTACCACATCATTCTCAAATAATTCCGTAGTTAGGTATGCCAAAGCCTCTTCTTTCGTTTGAAATCCGTGCAAGACTTGTACATCTTCATCTCTCATAAGTAACTCTTTAGACGTAGCACCTGTAATTTGTTTTAGGAAAGGCTCTTTGTATTTTACATAAATACCCCCAGCACTCATACGATTCTCTTCTTTTACATTGAGCGTGATTTCTAAATAAGCTCCCGTTTCTTTTTTCTTTGTTTCCATTTTCATTGATGTTAAAGTGACTAGCGCAACTGTTGCGACTACTAATAATGTTCCAATTGATAATTTCATATGACTTTGTTTTTGTTGATACAAAGCTGTGAATCAATGGAGCTACAGAAAATGGACAAAAACGACTTAAGTCAGGAAAATTGGGAAACAGTTTGTCTAAACTCTTTAGGAGTGCAGTTTACATGTTTTTTAAAGTACTTAATGAAGTAGTACGGATCCTGAAAGCCTAAATCATACCCTATCTCATTTATTAAAAGACTGGTATGCGTAAGTTGTCTTTTTGCCTCCAAAAGAACCCTGTCTTGTATTATATGAGAAACGGTCAATTCAGTTTCTTTTTTAATAATAGAATTAAGTGTTTTTGAGGATATGCTTAACGCATCCGCATATTCAGACACTGTCCATCCTTTCTTAAAGTTATCTTCTAAAAGATTTCTAAATTTCAGGTGGGTGAGATCTGGGATATTTAAATTAGGGTTGCCTGACTCCCTTCTTATCTCTCGCTCAACAATGAGCAGTAGTGATTTCAATAAATTGGATAGGATAGAAGAATTACCAAATTCATTTTCATTACTGAGCTCCACTTTGATCTGTTCAAAATACTCGTTTACCTGCTGAATGATTTTATCAGGTATCTGGAAGTAAGGTTTTTCTTTGTTGTTGAATATATGATAAGTAAGAAAAAAGTTGATATCGTCCTCTGAACTAATGATAAAAGACTCATTGAAGTGAATCAGGAGACCATCGTAATCTATGTTTTGCTCAAAAAAATGAACTTGATTTTTAGCTACAAATACCAATGAATTTGGTTCAATGCTATAATCAATAAAATCAATGGTATGTTTTCCCCTAGTGTTTTTGAAATAGATTATTTGATAAAAACTATGATTGTGTGGTTCTTGGGTAAGGCATAAATTGGCCTTACCTAGATCGTCAAATCCATGCAAGCCGAATTGAAGTTTTTCAGTTTGCTCTTTTTCAAGGTGATATTTTTTTATCTGCTTTTTCTCCAACTTTAAAAAATAATATACCAAAGCATGATTATGATGAGCAAAATAGCAACCCACTTATAGCTCGCTTTGATTTCTGCAAATTCATAGCTGCAGATAGGGCATTCTTTAGACTTTGCATCTACATCCATAGCGCAAGAAGGACACTCTTTGGTTCGCATTAGAAATCTGCTTTGACTACTGCCATCAATAGGAAGAACCAACCAAGAATGAAGAAAAGTCCACCAACAGGAGTAATAGCTCCCAGCCATTTAATGCCAGAAATGCTCAGAGTATAGAGAGAACCAGAGAAGAGTATGATTCCAATCATCATGCAGTAGGCAGAATAGTTAAGCCATGCATTGGGCATCTTCATCATCAGTAAACCAACAAACACAAGAGCTATCGTGTGATAGAAATGATACTGTACTCCTGTCTGAAAAGTAGATAAGTATCCAGTTGTTTCTAGCTTCGATTTTAAGGCGTGGGCACCAAATGCGCCAAGTCCTACTGCCAGCATTCCAGAAATAGAAGCAAATGATAGAATGAGTTTAGTCATTTTTTTCTGTGTAATAACTAGGGATTTCGTATTGTTTTGGATCAACTTCTACGTTAATATCCACTTTTTTGGCAGTTGATATGACAAGTCTATTTCCAAGTTTAGTTCTTCGTTTCATAACAAGTCCCTCCCATATCCACATTTCTTTCAGCGCTTTATTTTCAAATGTCCATACTTGGCACTTTCTTTCATTAAGTGTAGAATCTGAGCTGTAGGTGCCTCCAAGAGAAAAAAGAACAGCTTCAGATAATTCCTCAGGTGTTTTGTATGAAGCAATGGAGCTCCATTTTAAATCTACTCGCTTACTCATGGTGGAATCCTTTGCTTTTAAGCGATAAATTAAATCACCATCTCTTACTTCATGTATCGATTGAGACGAGGTAATTCCATATAATTCAAAATTCATGGTCTGTTTCTTCAAGCTAGACCATCCATAATTACTAAAAGTCAATTCCTCACTACCTGTTGCGTCTCCTGATAAATCGTATACAATCATTCCACTTTGAATGGAGTATTTCTTTACTTCTTTATTTAATAGTTCGTTAGCAGTTTTTCCTTGTGAGAAGGAAAATGCTGGAATAAATAACAGGATGATAAGCGCTTTCATATTTAAAGTGAGTTTGTATAAAGATAAACACAAAATGATATTGAAAAATTGCTAAGGAGCTGATATTAAATGTTTTCACTAGTTAATGAAAGCTCATTGGAGACAAAAAAACCCTGACAGAATCTGTCAGGGTCGTCAACCAGCTATAGTCAAAACCCGATCCTCACCGGGTTATCTTAACCGACTCAGTCGGCATTTATTTAATTCCTTCGCGATTTTCATTAATGTTTCAGAAGGAGTGTCGTTATGTTTTTCAAGTGCTAAAATATCATCAGGATGCGTAGAATTTGATTGCCTTATCTTAAACTCATTTAAAGTTCCAGTTTCGTAAGAGCTGATAGATGTATTGAACCAAAGTACTTGCATAAGGGTGATATTTATGAGTTTGTACACTGGCAAGATATTAAAGATTAGTATCAAAATCCTGCCAAATACCACTACAATCCTGCCAAATACTCTCGCATTCCCACATTATTCATAAAAAACAGCAACTTCATCTAGGTCTTTTCTCTTCAAGTCGGGGACATAAGCTTCATCCTTAGGATAGCCAATAGGAAGCAATAGATATGGGCGCTCGTTTTCAGGTCTATCTAGAATTTTTGTTAGAAAATTCATTGGAGAAGGTGTATGTGTAAGCGTGACTAGCCCAGCTTTATGGATGGCGGAAATTATCATTCCACAAGCGATACCAACAGACTCGTTTACATAATAGTTATTGTGCTTTTGTCCTTCCTCTTTTTCAAAGACTCTTTTGAAAATAATGATAAGCCAAGGAGATTCCTCTAAAAATGGTTTTTGCCAGTCAGTGCCAATAGGCTCAAGGTCTTTGATCCAACGATCGCTCATTCTACCTCCGTAACTTTCTTTTTCTTCTTCTTCAGCGGCTTCTCTTATTTTCTTTTTTAAGTCAGCGTTAGAGACCGCACAGAAAGTCCACGGCTGTTTATGAGCTCCACTAGGAGCTGTTGATCCTGCCATGATTAAGTTGTCGATTACTTCTTTAGAAACTGGTTTATCCGAAATATCTCTAACTGTTCTTCGCTCATCAAGCCACTTGTAGAACTCTTCACTTCTTTTCTCTATCTCACCCGATTCATAGGTATCTCTTTCATAAGACACATGAGGATGGCCATTCAGATCTATTTTTTTCATATTAATTAAGTCCTAGTGCTTCAACGCCTTGCTCAAATACAATATCTACAGGAATATCTTTTTCCTCTAATCTGTCTAGTTCTGCTTGCAAAGCATCTCCAATTACCCCTTTATCGGTAACTAAATGAGCTACACCGTCATAATCTCCATTTCCTTGAAGAGTTAATATTTTTTCAGACAGGGCATCCATTGCCTCTTTCATTTTCTTAAAATCTACTCTGTATTTTCCAGAAGCTTCATCTTTAGCAAACGCACCAAATTCATTGAAAAAATTGAAGCGAATCATGTTGGCTTTTCCGTGAGAACTAGATGCACCAAAGCGAACGGATCTGAAAATTCCAGCCATGAAAGTGACATAATAATCTTCAAGATTACCATCTATTTCACCCTTAGCGTGTAGTTGACTAATCATATACAATCCCAATATGTCTGCTTTGCCCTCCTCTAAAGCAGAGGAATGTTCTTTTAAAGCACTTCGAACTGTTCCATTGCCATTTATGGTATTCTTTATGCCTAGTCCATGAGCTACCTCATGAAACATCGTATTTCCAAAAAATGCATCAAATGTGATATTGGCTCTTTGATCATCATGAATTAATTCATCTGCAATAGGAATAAGAATGTGATCAAACTTTGCTCGCATAGCATTTTTCAATTGCAATCTTCTCGAGCCTTTCGCTAATTGTACTTCTTCATCATTTGGTAAGTTGATCGCTATTGTCTTTGATCCAGCATTGCAATCTCCTGCGTAGTAAACAACATCATAAGCATTTAAATCTGCATCAGTTCCTGGAGTCTCAGCTTTATACTCATCTGGAACAGGTAATCCCGTTTGAAGCTCCGGTAAGAAAGCGGCATACTTGGCTAATCGTTCACTCCAGCTTTTATCTTTTATTAGCACATAGGCCTCATGAGCAGCTTTGTAATTGTAAAGTTGATCTTCGTAATTTTCTATAGGCCCAACTACAAAGTCCAATCCATTAGTTTTCATATCCATCCAAGCCATATCACTTGGCTGATATTCATCGGTTAATAGTGCTTGAGCTCTTAATTCTAAGTATTTTTTTAATCCTTTATCTTCTGCTAGATCAGCACACTGCAGTAGTAACTCGGAAGCTCTTGCGATTTGCTCAGAAAACATTTCATTATAGGGAATGGTGATCAAGTCACTGGACTCATTCCTTCTAATAAAAGTATATAGACTCTTTTTTCCTTCTAAATCTGCAGCTTCAAATTCTTCTTTTGTCATATCAGAGGGATAGTAATTAGCTCCAGCTGGCTTTTCTTCTACACCTTCCATAAAAGGACTATTTCCGTCTAATCGGTCCCAAGGGCCATAATTGATGTTAACCATCTGCTTCATTGCAGGATCTTCAATCTTCGATAGTAGTGCTTGCTTGTCACCATATGCCTCAAACCAGAAAAGTTCATCCATTATCTGAGCCACCTCAATCATAAGTGGAATCATTTGCTTTTCATTATCACTTAGTTGAGACAAATCCGCAGTTAGCTTTACAGGCTTGTAATCATCTACTCTCATTTGAATAGCGGATGGGGCTTTTAACTCTTCCTTTTGTTCTTCTTTTTGAGAACAATATGTCATACTTAAAGTCAAAACAGATATTACTAGTATGTTTTTCATGGATTGATATGTTGGTTGATTAAGGACTAAAGATATAAAGATTATTGCGCTTATTGATTAGATGTACTTTGCTCTTCAAACCAAAGTGTAAGCTAGCTTAAACACCCCAGCTTCCTGGATCCTCTCTCCACTCTTTTAGCGTCTTTAGTACATCATTTTCAAACATGCGTTCGTCCTGTGCATGGTTGATTAAATAATTGTAATCACTTAATACTACCAAGTCGACATTGTGTTTTTTGAAATTTTCAGTGGAAATATCAAATCCATATGTGAAAATCGCCACCATTCCGGTGATTTCAGCCCCAGCTTCCTTTAGAGCGTCAGCAGCGGCCAATGAGCTTCCGCCTGTAGAAATGAGGTCTTCTATTAGAACGACTTTTTGTCCTTTTTCAATTTTTCCTTCAATCATGTTTTGCAATCCATGACCTTTGGATTTGGATCTAACATAAATGAATGGAAGCCCTAATTCCTCCGCCACCAATGCGCCTTGAGGAATACCGGCAGTGGCTACTCCTGCTATCACATCTATACCGCTAAAGGAATTAGAAATAGCTAAACTTAAAGCTGTTTTTATTTTTGATCTTACATCCGGGAAGGAGAGGCTCAATCGATTATCACAATAAATGGGAGACTTCCATCCAGATGCCCAGGTAAATGGCTCTTCAGGACTCAGTTTAATTGCGCCTATTTTCAGTAAGTTAGAAGCCACTTCTGTAGCTAGTTGGGGATTGTATATTTTGATACTCATGCTATCGCAAAGTAAATCAACTCAAATGCACAAGTCAAGTATTCAAAATATTGTTTGTATATACTTGAAAATTTAGTTGGATTAATCCGCCAATGTGGAAGGTTGATTTGAGGCTGCCTTTTTTCAGCATTGTTTCGTAGACTCCATATATTTTATGGTTTATTTGCTAAGTAAATCTGATTGATGAAAATTTTCATAAATGATATCCCTGTTTATATCCTCTCGGAGAAGAAGGTAAATATGAATAGAGCCTACGGTCTTATAGTAAGAGAATTTGAAACGATTGTTCCTGAGGTGCTAGTGGATGATTCATTAATTATGAATGCCTCTTTTGATCAAATTGATTGCCTTCTTAAGCTATTGACTGATAAAAAATTAACTAAACTACATTCAATATTTATCTCTTCTCGAGAGAAGCGTAAGCTGATTGATTACATTAAGAGTAAGTTCAAAGTCATAGAAGCGGGAGGGGGAGTTGTAAGAAAAGGAGGGAAAATTTTGATGATCTACAGAAAAAAGAAATGGGATTTACCGAAAGGGAAACTGGATAAAGGTGAGTCGATAGAGCAGTGTGCTTTAAGAGAGGTAGAAGAGGAGACGGGTGTTAAAGTGTCATTAGATCAAGAGATAGAAGCAGTTTGGCATACGTATACTACCAATAAAAAGTACGTTTTAAAAAAAACGTATTGGTACAGCATGTCCTGTTTGGATGACTTGAATTTAGCTCCACAAAAAGAGGAGGGGATAAAAAAAGCAGAATGGATGAGTATGGAAGAGGTTAGAAAGGCTCTTCATGACTCATATAGATCGATTAGATATGTGATGCAAGCCTATACTAAAATGATTAAAGAAGAGGATTAGACCTCATAAGGTAAAAACGGATTTACATCTCCACCATATTTATGTACTTCTCTAATGATGCTCGAGCTAATAGGTGATAATTCGGGTGAAGTAATCAGAAAAACAGTTTCAAGCTGCGCATTTAGATATCTGTTGATTTGTGAAATACTGTTCTCATATTCGAAATCAGTTGTATTTCTTAACCCTCTAATCAGAAACTGCGCATTATGCTGTTTCGCGAGCTCGGCAGTGAGTTCGTCATAGACCATGACTTCTACTCTTGATTCATCATGAAAGGAATCCTTGATTTTATCAACCATCCAATCCAATTCAAAATAGCGTTTATTTTTTTGATTGTTATGACCTATCGCAATAATGACTTTATCAAAAAGATCAAGACTTCTCTTTACAATATCGTAATGTCCTTTAGTGAAAGGGTCAAATGAGCCTGGGAAAATAGCTTTTTTCATGACTTTAAGATAGCGATTTTACTAGTAAGAGTTAGTCACATAGATAGCCGCTCAATACATCAAAGTATTGATGATCTTGTACTTCATCGAAAAGATGTGAAAACTTCAGGAAGGAAGGTTTAGATCCAAAAGAGACATTTCGAATGTACTTTTTAAGTAAAGTCATCTCTTCTGAATTGGGTTTGATAAATCCCCAGAGAAATAACTGATTTTTCTTAGTATCCATTTTTAATTCATTGAATACTAACATAACGTACTTAAGAAAATCTTCTTTTTTTCTAGCAGCAAACTGGTTGTAAAAAAGTAATTTCCCTTCTTCTGTGACAATGATGTGCATGATGCCTCTGTCTACGAAGCAATACATTCCTTTTTCTTGAATATGATCTTGATGTTTGAGAATACCTTCAATTAAAGCACTGCCTTGATGAATGACATGTACTTTCTTTCTTTTGTAAATGGACTCTATCCATTTGCAAAGTTTAGTCTCAGCAGCAAAAACGTTTACTGTATCAAGGCTGATTTGTTTGTAGTAGCTAGCGTCTTCAAAAGAAGTTTTTATTTCACTATTTACAGCTAGGTAGTCAGCAGCAGCATCTTGTACGAACATATTGGAGGGAACAAGTGAAAACTTATGTGTTTTCAAACTAAGCTTAACATCCTGCCAGAATCCCGCCATTAAATACTCGTGGTTGTCAAGTATTTCCTTAATCAATCGAAGACGACCATTAACTGTTTTGATTCCGTCAAGTCGATAATCCTCCAATCCCATACACTGATTATCTTGAGAATCAGTTACTGCAAATTGAATATCACGAACGC
The DNA here is from genome assembly GCA_045106975.1 of Ekhidna sp. GTDB lineage: Bacteria > Bacteroidota > Bacteroidia > Cytophagales > Cyclobacteriaceae > Ekhidna. The sequence continues at coordinate 20,082 of JBGCFL010000022.1, forward strand.
CCACTTGCATTGTCAGCGTGTAATGTTCCAGTTCATCAATGCTGAACTTAGGATCTTTTACACGCTGAACAAGCTTATATGTGGATGTGTCTTGAGCGGTCAAATTTTATTCCCAGTTACCTGCTGTAGTTACACTTGTTCTAGAGCCAAATCTCAATGGCTTTCTGGTATTGTAATCACTATCCTCGTCTCTATTTGGATTAATAGGTTTAGGATTTTTAACTTCTATCACATTAACTAAGACTCCTGCCTTTGTGATTTTGTCAGCCCAAATATCAAATTTAGTTGCCGGTTCTACGCCAGGTACATATGCCAATGTTTTAAGGCTGAATTTAGGCCATTTTTTCGCTGTAAATAATGAATCTTTCACAGGAATCATTCCTAGTGTATCAATATCAACGACTACACTATCCTTTCCATAAGGCAAGGTGATGATGGTCTCACTTTTTTCTGTTAAGAAGAAACTTCCAGAGTCAATGAAATTGAGCAATTTGTCCCAATCACTTGTGTACTGACCATTCACGGCTAAGTAAGCCACTTCAGCTTCTCTAATCATCATCAACTGATCTCTTATAAGATTTTCAGCAGAGGCAATTCGCTCTTTCTCATCGATAGATGACTTGATGCTGTAGATCAGAAAGCCAGCCAATGCTATCCAAACGACAAGCATGACCAATGAAATAATTTTAGTTTTACTCATTTCTAATTTGCTAGGTTTTTGCAATAATAAATATTTAAAAGGGATTCTTGAAGTCTTAAATAGTATTAATGCTTAAAAGTAATGAAACCCCTAAGATCTGAGATTTTATCTCTTGTTTTAGCGGTAGTAAATGCATTATGAATGGCTTTTGAATGAATACTGTTTAATTCATCAATGGATAAAAATTTCAAATCTTTCAAGAGTTGATTTTCTTGTGTGTATTCAGGGTCACTTCCTAAAATCAATTCACCAGATATTCTCTTTACCTGAAAAAGTAACTCAATAGCATGGAGTTTCTTACTGATCACTTCATTGGTGAATAGAAACTGAAGAACTTCAATGTCCAAGTTAGTCTCCTCCTTAAATTCCCTAATCAATGCATCTTCTGCACTTTCTCCAAACTCTACACCTCCACCAGGGGGCAACCATAAATATCCCATCTCACCAAAAGGCTCATGCTTGAGTAGAAGAATTTTGTCATTTTCTTTAAGAATGCCACAGACTCTGACGCGAGTTCGCTTTTCCAAGTCGATCAAACTGTTTTCTTTATCGTCTAACATTTAAGGTGGTTCTTATTTAATTTTGACTACTAATTAGAATTAAACAATAAAGATATAGATATGAAGTATTTAGCGTCGTTACTTTTAATAGGAGTCGGATTTTTGGCCATAGGTCAGGAGGCTGATCAGGAAGAGACTCCAATGACTGGAGCAAAAATTTATTTTGCAGAGAAGTCATATGATTTTGGTGATATTACTCAAGGAGAAAAGGTGGAATACACATTCGAATTTGAGAACACTGGGAATGAGCCACTTATACTTTCTGATGTAAGAACTACTTGTGGTTGTACAGCGCCGCAATGGCCAAAAGAGCCAGTTGCACCTGGAGCTTCAGCTAAATTGAGAGTCGTTTTCAACAGTGCTGGAAAAATGGGAATGCAAAATAAAGTGATCACTGTTATGTCAAATGCTGCGAATAACCCTGAGAGAGTGAAGATCGTAACAAATGTGAAGCCTGCTAATCCAGATAATAAATAACAGGAACTCGAGCTTATTTAGTCACGAGAGCCAAATATGGCACTTCCAATTCTAACCATGCTGCTGCCTTCTTCTAAGGCTATTTTATAGTCACCGCTCATCCCCATGGAGAGTATAGAAAGTTGGACATTGGCATGGTTATTTTTTTTAAGTCTTTCAAAAAGTTCTTTTAACTCATTGAACTCAGATCTTACTTGACTTTCATTGACTGTATTGGTGGCCATTCCCATGAGACCAGTTACTTGAACATTGGTAAGATCTTTTAATTCTTGGCCATCCATTAAATCAACTATCTCACTTTCATCAAAACCAAACTTGGTGTCTTCTTTGGCGATATGGATTTGAAGTAAGCAGTCTATTATTCGTTCCTCTTTTTTGGCTTGCTTATTTATTTCTTTGAGTAATTTAAAGGTATCTACACCATGAATGAGATGGACAAATGAAGCCATATACTTCACCTTATTGCGCTGCAAATGACCAATCATGTGCCAATTGATGTCTTTTGGTAATTCTTCTGCTTTCTGAGTCATTTCTTGCACTTTGTTTTCACCAAAGTTCCTGTGTCCTGCATTATAAGCTTCTAATATATCCTCGTTGGGTTTGGTTTTACTTACGGCGATAAGTGTGCAGCTTTCGTTGAGTGTATTCTTTATTTCTTGCAGTTGCTTTGTAATGTCTTTCATTTATGACTTTTTTACATGAAATTATTGTAGTAAAATATTCTAATTTCAGAAGTATTAAATGGCAATTTTAGGAACATTACTTAAGAAAGGGATCATGCTCAGGGAAAGTTTGGAGCAATTGTATACTTCACCCCTTGATTTACAAAAACAAGAGCTTAGAAACCTCCTCATCAATTGTCAATTCACGAAGGTTGGCACAGAGTATGATTTTACAAAAATACTTACTGCATTTAAGTCGGAAGACAAGGATGCATTTTATCAATCATTCAAAAGTGTTGTTCCGATATTTGATTACGATAGCATGTATGAAAAGTGGTGGTGGATGACTAAGGAGGGTCAAAAAGATGTGAGTTGGCCTGGTAGGATTAAGTACTTTGCATTAAGTTCTGGAACGTCAGGTTCCCCATCTAAGTACATTCCTATTACTAGGGATATGGTCAAGTCGATTAGAAAGACATCAATGAGACAAATCCTTACCATGTCTAAGTATGATTTACCAGCTTCACTGTTTTCCAAAGGCATCTTGATGCTAGGTGGTAGCACTGAGTTAACAAAGAGCAGCCATTATTATGAAGGGGACTTGAGTGGAATTACTGCATCTCAGATTCCATTTTGGTTTCAGCATTTTTACAAGCCTGGAAAGAAAATTGCCAAAAATAAAGATTGGAATGAGAAGCTAGAGGAGATTGTAAAATCAGCGTCCGAGTGGGATATAGGGATCATAGCAGGTGTGCCAGCTTGGTTGCAAATATTGATTGAAAAAATCATTGAGCACTATCAAGTGGATACTATTCATGATATATGGCCTAATCTTCAAATATTCGTTCATGGGGGAGTTTCATTTGAACCATACAAAAGAAGTTTCGAGAAGCTAATGGGGAGAAATATGCTCTATATGGAGACCTACTTGGCTTCTGAGGGATTTATAGCATTTCAAGCATTTCCTGATAGAAAGTCAATGCGACTGGTGCTGAATAATGGAATATTTTATGAGTTTATTCCTTTTTCAGAGCAAAATTTTGATGAAGATGGTAAGATGATGGAAAATGCCCCAACCATTAAAATAGATGAAGTAGATGAAGGTATTGATTACGCAGTACTGATCACTACGAATGCGGGGGCATGGCGCTATATGATTGGGGATGTTATTCGTTTTGTGTCAAAATCGGAATCGGAAATCCTGATTGCAGGAAGAACCAAATTATTCATGAACTTATGCGGAGAGCATTTGAGTTTAGATAACCTAAACAAGGCAATAGAACTTGTGGAGGAGGAAATGGATATCGATGTAAGGGAGTTTACATTACTTGGAGAACCGGATGGAAGTTTGTTCGCACATAATTGGTACGTAGGGACAGATAATTTGGTCGATGAAAAACAACTGGAAGAAAAAATTGACTTTTTTCTAAAGAGAATTAATGACGATTATAGAACCGAACGAACCTCAGCTCTCAAAAAGGTGAAAGTAAATGTATTATCACCATCTACTTTTTATCATTGGATGGAAGAGCATGGAAAGGTGGGAAGTCAGAATAAATTTCCGAGAGTTTTGAAAAAAGATAAAGCATTGAATTGGAAGGAATTCTTACTTAACCTAAAAAAGGAATGAAGTAGATCCCTTTTTGAAACTGATAGCATCTTTGAATGATGGCACTAACTATTCGGTATTTATTTCTGTGAAATATTAAGAATGAAAAAAGGCGAGCTGGAATTCCAATCTCGCCTTATAACCTAACCTAACCTAAATTTTTTATTGAATAGTGAATCCGAACGTTGTTTCTTGTTCAGCCTTAACAATTAGAGTGTATGTGCCTGAATTAATTTTGGCCACATTGGAAAGATCAATTTTATGTTGATTTTCAATTGTGATCTCGCTCTCATTTATAAGAAGTTCTATTTTTTTGAGATCTTTATTATTACTAGTAATCCAGATTTTGGTATTACTGGGATACACTGGCTGACCACTTTCTACAGCAATAGCGGCTTGACTAAAATTAAGCTCCACCGATTTTTTTTCTGATTCTACTTCAGTAAAAGCAGTTGTAAAGTTTAGAGATATGACAGATGTAAGGATTAACACAAACTTTATCATCGTTATTCATTTAATAATTCCAACTTCATTTTCTATACAACATTACAAACGAGCAAATCCCTGATATGGTATACCCCTTTAGTTGATTCTAAGAAAAAATTAGTTGAATCTTATCTTGAATTCGATTAAGCCTTTAAATCCTTTCTATTTAATCTGTAGGTGATGAATAGTGTGAAAATAACTCCCCAGCCTATTGCGATTAGCCATTCATACCAATACACATTGTCGTTTATTTCTTGGAAAGCATATTTAGTGAAGGGTAGATCTATTAGGTTGTTTATAGAATAGATGGGAAAGAACTTGACATAGTCTAATGTATATCCACTGATAGGGGCATATTCCATAATTGCTGTTGCAATTGGTTCAAAAAAGACGGTGTAGAGGCATACAAAGACAATGGCAAAACCCGCTTTCTTTATGACCAGAGCTACGGAAAAGGCAAACATGCTGAATACGACCAGCTGGACGAAATAGGCCAAAAGAAATTCCATTTCATCAAAAATGTATTTGATGTCAGTCACATGAGAGTAAAGTAATCCAGCTACCAAGCCTGAAGCAAATAAAACAAGTGTGCATACCCCAGAAATGAATAAAATGATGGCGAATTTTGACATCAAAAATTCTTTCTTCGATATACCATCAATTATATTTTGTCTCAGAGTATTGTATGTCAAGTCATTGTTTACAGAAATAATGATAATGAAGGCAATCAATACTTTCACAAAAGACCCTAACCAGGTAGAGTTTTGCCATATATCAGGAAAGTCATAAATTGGGACAATTGTTGGGTCAATTCCATTAAAATCTGCCCCAAGGCTTTTGAGCCATTCTAGAACGAATATTCCACCATTTGTGATAACCAATTGTGCCAAAAGGTACAAACCAAAAAGAATCCAAAAAACACGATAGTTTTTCAGTTTCAGCCATTCGAGTGTAAATGCTCTAATCATTTTCCTTCAATATTTTTAAGAACTCTTGTTCTAGTGATTTCGATTGCGGAACTAACTTTTTTAGCGCTATTCCATTTTCAAAGCAATGTTGATTTAGCTGGAGTGATGAATATGCATCGTTTAGGTAGACTCTTAAAAAATCCGATTCGATTTCTAGTTTCTCTACGCCATCAAAGGTTTTTAAAGTAGTTTGAAGTTTGTCCAAGTCACTGGATGATACCTCAACTACATTGGTTTCTCCAAGTATATCATTTACAGACCCTTCGTGAAGTTTAATTCCCTTTCTTAAGATGCAAAAATGAGTACACACCTTTTGCACTTCGTCTAAGAGGTGACTTGCCATAATAATAGTTTTGCCTTTGGCGGCAATGTCTTTGATCAGCTGTCGAACTTCTGCTATTCCTTCAGGGTCAAGTCCGTTGGTAGGTTCATCAAGCATTAGAACAGGAGGATCTGATAGTAGGGCGGCAGCCAGTGATAGACGTTGTTTCATGCCAAGACTATAGGTCTTGAACTTATCGTCTTTTCTGTCAAATAGATTTACTTGTTTTAAGATGTCATCAATTCTGTCTGTTCCGCATTGCTTTATGTGAGCTACTATTCTCAAATTTTGAACAGCTGTTAGGTAGCTGTAAAAACAAGGGGTTTCTAAAATAGCACCAATTTTCTGTCGTGCTTTAACATTATTGACTCCTTCAAACCATTCAAAATCACCGCTCGTCGGAGCTACCACTTCTAAGATCATTCCTAGTGTTGTGGTTTTTCCGCTACCGTTGGGGCCTAAAATACCATAGACTTGACCTACCTCTATATTCAACTCAAGTTGATCCACAGCAGTCAATTTGCCGTAAGTCTTTGTGAGCTTATTGATTTTTAGAACGTTACTCATTTTAATTGATCAGTTAAAATATTAAGCAAATCATTCCCTTTGAATGTTTTTATGAGCTCAGGTATTTTTTCAAATGCGATTGATCCGCGAACATAAAAAGCAACTTTGCTTCCATCTGCTCCAAACATTCCAACGTATTCATCTTTCTTACCAACAAGGTGGATGCTTTGAGGTCCAGAGACCCTAATAAACTCTTCATAACCAATGCTTTCGTATTCCTTTATCCATGAGTTAAGATCTGGAGAACTCATTAAAGATGAATCTAATGGATAGATAAGAATTTTTTCCACGTCATTTATCAATTCATTAAATTTTGGATCTCCAGAAAGATTAACCATTCGCAGTGTGCTAGGATAGAGGCAAATAGGATAGAGCCATCTTTTGCCGTCCTGTTCAGTAAACTTCTTTATAATCGATTCTTGTGAGAACGATGAAAATGAAAGAAGTAGAGATACACCCAGAATGATTTTTTTGATATTATCCATTAGTATTGAATTTGATGAAGCCATTTGAATAACTGAAATGAGACTGAGTCACTTTTGACTTCAGTCTCATATTCAATACGTGTCAATTAGTTTTTTTCTTCACTGTCATCTAGCATTTTTAAATGCTCCATTCCTGATACACGCATCATACTAGCTAGTTTAGATATTTGCTTCAGGTCAATTTCTCCGTAGAGACTAAGCATTGCAAACTTCTCCTTTCCTCCAGCGACAAGTATTAACTCTTCTATGACACCACCTTTTTCTTTAATGGAAATTTGAACATTTTCTTCAGCATCAGTTACTGTCATCAGCTCTTCATATCCAGCTTTATTCACGTCAGTGATGGCACTTGAGTAAAGTTCTTTTGGATCAGAAACCTTCTCACTCACCACTGCTTTCATTCCTTTGATTTTGCTGATGACATCTAGGAATTCTTTCTCATCCTGTGTGCTTCCATCCATTTCAGTGAAGAGAGAAAACATCTTACTGCTTACAGAGACTTTTGTGAATGTTTCATCACCAGCATACTTGTCCATGTATTTGCCCACGACCGTTCCTTGCGCTAAAGACACTATGCCTAAGCCAAGAAATACTATTGTTATTGCTAATTTTTTCATTTGATTATTTTTTATAATGGTCAATTCAATTTCTGATTCCTGATTTTCAGGAATGTGTTTTGGTTTCCAATCGATTATCGATTTTTAAAGTGTTTCTGTCTCTTCGAGCTCGTTTTTAGCTTTGTTTATTTTGGTCAATTCCATGGTATAGGATTGTCCATCTTTCAACTCTGCTCCGATCATTAAGAGCGCTTTTTTAGTCGCTTCGAATGCTTGTTCAGGATCATCTATTGCAAAAGGATCCTTTTTCGCATCGTTGATCACTAAGAAGGCCGTCATCACACCTATGGCTACCGTAGCTGCAGCAGATATCCATTTGGTAGAGCGTCTTCTTTTAATAGCCTGTCCATCAAAAGTGACAGACTTCTTATTCTTCAGCGCTCGGAAATAATTACTTTCATTGGTTAGTGCCGGATTGGATTTGAAATGATTTTTCACAATCTGTTCTTCCTCCAAGCTGGTTTCTCCCTTCCAGTATTTATCTATAAGTTCTTCAATTTGCGATTCCATAAGCATCTATTTTTTGCATCGCGTCTTTTACTTTTTTGCGAGCTCTATGAATATTGACTTTTACATCACTTTCAGAAAGGCCACATGTTTCAGCTATATCTTGATAGCTCATATCTTCCACCTCGCGTAAATGAAAGACTTCTTGTTGCTTTGCAGGCAAAGTCGTAACTACTTTATCCATCCAATTCATAAAATCATCGGTGATGGACTGATCTTCTACTGTACTTGAAAGTCTCATGTTTACTACTTTTTCGTCCAAGTCTGCATACCTGTTTCTTCGAATAACCTCTATACACCTGTTTCTTACAATTCGGAAAGCCCATGCATTGACTTTTTCTACTTTGTTCAAGTCCTTTCGGATACTCCAGATTTTTGTTAAACAATCTTGAACCACATCTCTTGCAGTCTCTTGTTCATGAACGATAGACATTGCGTATCGATACATGCCGTCAGAGGCTGGAAGGATTTGTGTATGGTATAATTTGGTAGACATTCACAGGGATGACGCTCGAGTAGATAGAAAGTTACAGCACTCTAATAAATTTTTTAAATATTTTTTCCTAAACGAAAATATTAGTCAGGTATTGATTTCGAATATCTCTGTAGATATAGAAATCTGAGTCTATAGAGATAATTTCCTTGTACCCGGAAAGTTCGGAAGCAACAACTAGCGATGCATCCGCCAAATCCATAGGTACATCATTGAATTTTTGGGAGAGTTGTTTTATTCTGTCAATATTGCCCTCGCCAAGAGGATAAATTCTTAGACCCCCTCTGTCTATCCACTCTAAAAAAGCTATTTGTACTTGCTGATTAAAATCTAGCATATGACTAGTTTCAGTAATGACAGGCCATGTAGTCCACAAATAGCCTGTATAGTCTTTCATGAAACTAATAGCTTTTAAATGATAGGAATCGGATCTGTCAAAGAGAGCTATTAAGGGGCCAGCATCAATGAGCGTGTTTCTCACGAAGCTTGTTTTTAAGTTTTAATTTGTACGTAGAAGAAGTGTCTATATTGCCACTGGAGGCAACTCCGAAGAGGTCTTGTCCTAGAACAAATGGTTGCTGTTTTGAATCTTCTTTTGAGAAATACATAGCTAATGCTTCTTTTACAACGGAGGATTTAGTGGTATCCATTTGGTTACTGTAGTCTGAAAGTTTTTTTTCAGTCTCTTTATCTAATCGAACGTTTAAAATACTTTCCTTTCGACTCATTGTAATACAAATGTAATACAATTTCCCCAGGGAGTCCTATTTTTTCATATAATCTTTTAGTGACTTCATCGCCATTTTAGAGACTTTATTCCTTAGAAAAGGAGTCCAACCAAGTAACTTTCCAGGAGTGCCAAGAGCCTGTGAACTCCATCTCCAAAAGTTAAATTCATCATTATGCTTAATAATTAAGCCATCTTTAAACTCCATGGTAGCATGAATAATATTGTGCACCTGATTTTTTGTCTTAGAAAATTCATACTGAGCCTCCCAAGTACATTGTCCCATTTTTTCGTCTGCAATTATGGAATGAAAGTCTATCTCCAGTTTGCCTTTAGATCTTTCGATCAGCATAGTCCACATCGCTTGTACTTCTTTTTGATTCAGCCTTTTAAAAGCAGGATCACTGAATATAACATCTTTATGGTAGCATTCGGACATGGTATTTGAATCTCCAGCTTTAAAAGCGCCATAAAATTTTTCAATTATTTCTTTACTCATGCGAATTCCGTTATCAATTTTTCTTTCACTTTGGGTAGCCCTGTGCTAGCGTTTTCTTCATAAAAGTACATGTTTTCACTTCTATTTACTTCAGGAATTTTTGGATCAATAATAAACTTAGGAATTTCTGGCAATACAAAATCTAATAAACTGGCCGCAGGATAAACAACAAGGGATGTTCCTGCAACGATGAACAAATCGGCACTATTGACTAACTCAGTGGCAGGCTCCATCATAGGAACAGCCTCACCAAACCAGACAATGTTTGGCCGAAGTTGCGAACCTTTTACGCAGAGGTCTCCTTCTTTTAGCTCCCATCCATTCAGTTCATGAATAAGACTAGGGTCTAGCGTACTTCTGACTTGGCTAAGCTGTCCATGTAAGTGGAGTACATCGGTACTTCCCGCTTTTTCATGAAGGCTATCCACATTTTGTGTAATTATGGAAACCTTAAAGTGCTTCTCCAATTCAGCTAGCGCTAAATGACCAAGGTTAGGTTTTACTTCCTGTGCCTGTTTTCTTCTTTGATTGTAAAATTCAAGCACCAGTGCTCTATTCTTGCTCCATGCTTGCGGAGTAGCTACTTCCATTACATCATGACCTTCCCAGAGACCATTGGAATCTCTGAATGTTTTTAAACCACTTTCGGCACTAATCCCTGCACCTGTGAGAACTACAAGATTTTTCATTGAACCACTCATGTAAATGATAATTGTATTTTACGGTCAAGTTCTGTGATTATTCTTACCTTAGAATTATAACTAAACATAAAGAACATGAAAAAACTAATACTATCTACTACTTTAGTAGCGATTTTTGGATTTGCAAACGCTCAGACGGAGCAAGGGGCAATTCTTGTGGGAGCGTCTTCAAATTTGGGATTTACTTCAACCAGCGTTGATGGAGTGGACGATAATGCATCTAATTTCAATCTAGATGCTAGAGGTGGTTACTTTGTAATTGATAATTTGGCTGTTGGATTAGGTTTAGGTTTTAACAATCAAAAGCAAGGAGACAATAAAATTGGAACAACATCTTTTGGTCTTTTCGGAAGATACTATGTGAATGGTACTTTCTTTCTAGGTGCGGGTTTTGATACAACCAAAACAACATTAGAGACAGCTGCGGGTTCTGGAGATGTTTCTGGATCATTTATCAATTTTGAAGCTGGGTATCCAGTTTGGTTAGGAGATAATGCTGCTATTGAGCCAAGTCTTAACTATTCTATTGGTGGTGGCGATGCTAATGACGGAACTAATGTTTTTGGACTTGCAGTAGGCTTTTCTCTCTACTTCTAAAAATACCCAAGTAATAAAAATACCCGCTTCGGCGGTTTTTTTTAGTTTACAGGAACATAGATGATCTTCTTTGTTTCGAAAAATTCCTCTCTAAAATATTTGCGAAGATTGACTTGCTTGTATGGCCTGCGAAATTCTTTCATCTCGGTCTTTAAGTCTCCCCCTTTCAAAAGAATCAATCCATTATCCATTGAATTTTTATTCTCCTTGCTTACCTTTTGATGTGTCCAGATATAGAGTTGTTTAGTTTTAGCTACCGCTCTAGAAAGAACAAAATCAAATTCTCCTTTTACTTTTTCTGCACGCTGATGTTCTGCGGTTAGGTTTTCTAGCCCTATTCCTTTCGCCACTTCCAACACCACTTGTATTTTTTTTCCAATTGAGTCTACTAAATGAAACTGACAGTCAGGAAAGAGGATGGCCAATGGAATGCCAGGAAATCCACCTCCTGTACCAAGATCTAGTAATCTTGATCCAGGCTTAAATTCAATGAATTTAGCAATAGCTAAACTGTGGAGGACGTGACGTTCGTAAAGCTGGTCAATGTCTTTTCGACTGATCACATTGATCTTCTCATTCCATTCTTGATAAAGGGGATAGAGCTTTTCAAATTGATCTTTCTGCACATCAGAAAGATCGGGGAAATGATTAAAAATAATATCTGGCTGCACTAAATGTGTGGCTTCTTGTCTTTGACTAATTCATACATCAGTTCACGAGCTCTATGAAGTTGAGCTTTTACTGTTCCTAATGGGGCCTCCAGTTCTTTGGCTATCTCATCATAGGACAGTTCTTCAAAATACCTGAGTTTAACTAATCTTTGGTATTTGGCTGGGAGTTTATCTACAAACATTCTGACCAGCTCAATTTTTTGGTCTTTTATCGTTTCTTGATCAGGAGTCAAATTCTTATCCTGTACGTCAATGTTTACCGATTCGCCACTATCATCTGTAAAAGTACTGTTCAGACTAAAGGTGTTTAGTTTCTTTTTACGAATGAAGTCAATGGCGTTGTTAGTAGCTATACGAAATAGCCATGTACTAAATGTGTAATCTTTTTTGAAGCGAGCCAAGTTTTTAAAAGCTTTAGCGAAAGCCTCAATGGTCAAGTCTTCTGCATCATCTACATTTCTGACCATTTTCAAAATCATATGATACACGGGCTTTTTATAGCGTTTTAGCAATTCACCATAGGCAAATTGATCGCCAGTAGTAGCCATGTCTATTAGCTTAAAATCACGTAAAGCTTTGTCAGAAAACTGACGATTTAGTTCTTCCATCGAATGTCCTTTTCGAGTTTTGACCAGAGCGCAATCATCGGTGTGAGAATTGCATACCCTATGTCAACGAGTGGAAGCAAGATATAGTTGAATCCTGCACCCATTTTACTCGCAGCAAATCTATAACTCCCCAATTTAATAAATAGGTAAAAAAGCACAACTCCTGTTATTATTTGATAATTAGTTTGGAAAAAGAGAAATATCCAGAAAATGAAGTGTGATGTGTGGTATAAACTTAAAAATAGTTTGTGAGATGGTTTGTACCGAGAACCGATAGATAGATGTCTTCTTTTTTGGATAAAGTAGTCTTTCCAAGTCTTTTTAGGATAGGTTTCTACCAAAGAATCTTTACCCATAACAATCCCAGTATTATGGCTCGTAGCATTTTTTTGAATGAATAGATCGTCATCTCCCCCTAAGGCGGACTTAAATGTTTCATACCCTGAAACTGAATTGAAGAATGTTTTCCTGATAGCCATATTTCTGCCTACAGCCATGTATGGCCTGCCTGATAATGCGGCACTTAGATATAAATATCCAGTGTGAAAAGACTCAAACTGAATATAGGATGATAAGAAACTTGATTCTTGTCTATATGGAGAGTAACCAATGAGGATATGAATAGCATCTGATATTTGACTAGTGAATGATGAAATCCAGTTTTTGGATAATGGGATACAATCCGCATCCGTGAATAATAACCATTCACTTTTTGCTTTATTTATAGCTTCACTCAATGCGTATTTTTTGGAATTCCATTCAATCGGAACATTATTTATTTCAATGAATTTTAATCTGTCATAAGTAATACTGTTCAGGAATTTTAGGCTTTCATCAGTGCACCTGTCAAGAGCGATAATTATTTCAAAGTGTTCGTAGTTCTGCTTGAGAAGTTCAGGTACTAATAGTTTTAGATTTTCTAATTCATTACGAGCAGCTATTATAATGGATACTGAAGTGGCTGATTCATTTCCTTCATTTTTATAATGATTGAATTGCCATGAGAGGATTACTACCATAAATAAGTAGAAAATGGTAAACAGCATCCAGGCAAAAGCGATCATAAATTAATAACAATTTGACTGTTGTAAATATTGACTAAAGAAATAGGGGGGTAAAACGTATTTTTGCGCTTCATGAAATTTGACCTTCAACACAAGGATACTAAATCTGGCGCAAGAGCAGGCAAACTGATCACTGATCATGGTGAAATAGAGACGCCTATATTCATGCCAGTGGGTACTGCAGGCACTGTAAAAGCCGTTCATCAACGTGAGCTTAAAGAAGATATTCAGGCTCAAATTATTTTAGGAAATACGTATCATCTCTACATGCGTCCTGGACTGGATGTGATAGAGAAAGCAGGAGGATTGCATAAGTTCAACGGATGGGATAAACCTATACTGACGGATAGTGGAGGATATCAAGTATATTCTTTGGCAGATAGCCGCAAGATAAAAGAGGAAGGAGTTCACTTTCAGTCTCATAAGGATGGCTCTAAACACCTTTTCACCCCAGAGTATGTGATGGATATTCAGCGTACTATTGGCGCTGATATAATCATGGCATTTGATGAATGTACTCCATACCCTTGTGAGTATGGCTATGCTGATAGGTCTATGCATATGACCCATCGTTGGTTGGATAGATGTATAAAACGTTTTGACTCTACTGAGCCTAAGTATGGATATAGTCAGACATTCTTTCCAATAGTTCAGGGGAGTGTTTACAAAGATTTGAGAACACAATCTGCGGAGTACATAGCCAAGACAGGTCGTGAAGGAAACGCCATTGGCGGCTTGTCTGTGGGTGAGCCAGCGGAGGAGATGTATGCCATGACAGATCATGTTTGTAGTATTTTGCCAAAAGATAAGCCTCGGTATCTGATGGGAGTGGGCACTCCTGCCAATATTTTGGAAGGTATTTCTCTTGGCGTGGATATGTTTGATTGTGTGATGCCTACTAGAAATGCTAGAAATGGAATGCTATTCACGACTCAGGGAATTATCAATATTCGAAATGAAAAGTGGAAGGAAGACTTCTCTTCAATTGATCCAGGAATGGATGGATATGTGAATCAATTTTATTCCAAATCATACTTAAGACATTTAGTATTGAGTAATGAAATTCTTGGCTCACAAATTGCAAGCATCCAGAATCTGAGCTTTTATCTTTGGTTGGTCAAAGAAGCTAGAAAGCAAATAATGAATGATAATTTTGCTGTCTGGAAAGCAGGAATCATTAACACTATTTCGCAGCGTCTGTAAGACTGACTAGGTCAATATGAAGAAACTTGATTGGTATATTCTTAAGAAATTGCTCACCGCGTTTTTTTTCGTGGTGATGTTGCTTGAGCTAATCATTTGTGTGATTGACTATACCGAGAAAAACGATGATTTCATTAAGAATGAAGTGAGTGCTGATTTGATTTGGCAATACTATCTCACTTTCATTCCTTATATAGCTAGTCTCTTAACTCCAATAACTGTTTTTATAGCGACTGTTTTCGTAACTGCTAAGCTGGCTTCTAAACTAGAGATTGTGGCTATTCTAGCCAGTGGAGTAAGCTTTCTTCGAATGATGTTTCCTTATTTGATAGGGGCTATCATCATTGGAGCTGCAAGTTTTTATTTGAACAGCTATATCATTCCAGAAGCCAATAAATTCAGAATTGACTTTGAGTTAGAGTACTTGAAAGATCCATTCTATAACACGGATAAACACATTCATTTTAAGATTGACGATGACACATATATTTATCTATACAGATATGATACTAGAAGAAATGTGGGAAGTACCATCACACTGGAAAAAATAGTAGACCAGAAGTTGTATGAAAAGTTGACCGCTAGGCAGATAGATTGGCAAGAGGAGACAGGAACATGGAAACTGAAAAGGTGGCAAAAAAGAACCATATTGGATACAACAGAAATTATTGAAAATGGACGTGAAATAGATACCCTGCTCACCATGTCACCTCAAGATTTTGGCAATAAGGACAGGCATCAAGAGACCATGACACTCACTGAGTTGAACGACTATATTGCACTGCAAAAGTCAAGGGGAGCTGACGATGTTCGATTGTATCAGATAGAAAAGTACGTAAGATTTATGCAGCCTTTCACAGTCATTATCTTAATGTCTATTGGCGTTATCGTTTCAGCTAAAAAATCTAGACAGGGCACTGGTTTTCAAATAGCTTTAGGATTTGTCATCGCATTTGCATTTATCATTACCTACATATTGGCGACAGCTATTGCAGAAGCAGGCTCCATAAATACCATATTGGCTATTTGGATTCCCAATATCATATTCTCGTTCGTATCCATTTTACTCTACAAAACAGTACCTAGGTGACGCAAGAGAAAAAGGATTATTTGCACCTTCACTTTATTGTGTTAGTTTGGGGCTTTACTGCCATTTTAGGATTGCTGATTGATATGCCTTCTGTGGAGGTGGTGTTTTTCCGAACACTTATTGCGGCAGCTGGTCTTTTTGTATTGCTGAAGATCTGGAGGAAAGAGATTAAGCTGGGGAGTAGAAGAGACCTTTTAATTATCCTTGGTACTGGGACTTTGATTGCAGCTCACTGGATTCTGTTTTTTCTCTCAGCTAGAATATCAAACGTTTCTGTGTGTTTAGCTGGTATGGCCACTTGTTCTCTTTGGACGAGTATAATAGAGCCAATTTCACAAAAAAGGAAGGTAAAAGGATTCGAAGTGGTGTTAAGTGTGATTGCTTTTGCCGGTATCGGAATCATATTTAATGTAGAATTCGACTATTTATCAGGGTTGCTTGTTGCTGTTCTCTCTGCTTTCTTAGCATCATTGTTCACAGTTATTAATGGACAACTTACAAAACGCCATGATCCTTATGTGATCACTTACTATGAGATGATAGGTGCTTGTATTTCTATTGCATTATTTTTTCCTATTTATCGTTGGTTTTTTGTTGACTCTATCATACTCAATCCTACTTCGCTAGATTTATTTTACTTGGCTGTTTTAGCTATTGTATGCACGGTTTATGCTTACTCCATATCAGTAGAACTGATGAAAAGAATGTCGGCATTTTCGATCAATTTGGTTGTGAATTTGGAACCTGTCTATGGAATTATACTAGCATTGATCATATTTGGGGCTAGTGAGGAGATGAGTCCCGGATTTTATGGAGGTACATTTTTGATTTTAATCTCCGTTTTACTCTATCCCTTACTAAACAAACGATCTAAAAAGAAAGCACTTTCAACAGATATAATAAGATAATATGCTACTAACGACAACAGATTCTATAGAAGGAAAGAAAATTCAAGCCTATTACGGTTTGGTAACAGGAGAGGCCATCATTGGAGCAAATGCATTCAAAGATTTTTTTGCTTCCATAACTGATATAGTTGGCGGAAGGTCAGGTGCTTATGAAAAATCACTGAAAGACGCGAAAAATATTGCAGTAGAAGAGATGATTCATACTGCGAAAGCTATGGGGGCAAATGCTGTTATTGCAATGGACTTAGATTATGAAACGTTGGGAAAAGATGGCGGTATGATGATGGTCAGTGCGAATGGTACAGCTGTTAAAATAGAGGAATAGTCTACACGTCCAAGCTTTTGACCCCTTCATAAACCACTATGCTGACGGCATTTGCTAGGTTTAGGCTTCTTATATGGCTGCTAAAAATTGGTATTTTATAAAGAAGCTCTGGATGCTTATTTACTATTTCTTGAGACAAACCCTCTGATTCTTTGCCAAAAATTAGAAATAGATCATCTTCAAAGTCAATTGTGGTGTAATCTTTAGCCCCATGACTTGAAAGGAAAGCAAATTTTTTATCCCTATTGATGGAGAAAAATTCATCAACATTTTCATAAATGGTGAGCGATATATGCTTCCAGTAGTCAAGTCCTGCTCTTTTTACCCTTTTATCAGATAGTTCAAATCCAAAGGGTTTTACTAGGTGCAACTCTGAACCTGAAGCCAAACTTAATCGACCAATATTGCCAGTGTTCATAGGTATCTCTGGCTCGATAAGTACAATGTTAAGTCCCATTTTCAATAAATATTAAAGTCTTGGAAAGGGATAAGAAGTTGCTAATCCTTATCAATTGTCAAATTGAGCCAATCGAAACCCAAACTTCGACAGACTCAATGTGACAAGCATCGTTTTATTTGCTGATGCTTTTTTCTATTTCACCTCAGGTATTTCTGTGAATGGAGTAATACCGAAAGCTGGATATACCTCGCTTGGAAAGTAAATGACACCACCACGAGATACCATGGAAATGGTTTTGATCGCTTTTATATCTTCCACAGGATTGCCTGGAACTAAGAAGAAATCAGCGAGCTTTCCAGGAGCAATCTCTCCACGGTCTTTATGTCCAAGATAGTTGGCCATGTCATAGCTTCCCAATTTTAGAAGTTCAGCAGGTGTGTAGCCCAATTCTTCATAAAGTTCGAGTTCTCTATGTACATAAAAAGCGCCACCCATGTCTGTGCCAGGAACAATGAGAATGCCTCTTTTCTTCATCAATTTCAAAGTCTCAACGATTTTTTCATAAGCCTGTCTATATGCTTTATCTTCTTCGTCATCAGCAATGCTAGCAAGAGCAACTTTTGCATCTCGCTGTACATTGGCAGGCATATTTTCAATATAATCTACTGTTCCTTGTTGCAGCTCCCCGTTTCTCGAAAGCATCAATGCTTCATGGATGCTAAGCGTAGGGTCAATAGCAGCATTGTTATCAACCATTAAATCCAATGTCTCTTTTACCTTTTCACTACTTAAGTCCAAACTTGGAAAACGTTTCATAGCAGTCAATCTCAATAAGCTTCGAGTGTCTTCTTCTGGTTCCAGTACCCATCCGAGCATCACTTGATTGATGTGAGTCATTTCATCATATCCAGCTCTAAGCATAGCATTGGCATTAGAAAATGCTGGAACATGGCCACAGACGAATAGGTCCAATTCTTTAGCTCTTTTTGCAATGGCAGGAGCCCAGTCGCCGTTCATACTATTGTAAAGTTTCACACCGTAGAAGCCACGTTCAGCATATGTTTCTACAGCAGCTATTGCCTCTTCCTCACTCTCTACCAATATTCCATTATTGCTATTGAAAGGGCTTTTGCCTTCAATAAAGCCCAATCTTGTGATTCGTGGACCGGCTAGCTGACCAGATTCTATTTTTTGAACAAGGCTATCCAGTACCTCATTATTATTGCCCATGTCCCGAACACTAGTAACTCCTGCCAAGACATTGAGCAATGCATCCTCATCACCCATATGGCCATGCATTTCGTACAGTCCTGGGACAAGTACCCCGTTTGCTCCGTCAATTACGATTTCATTTTCATTAGAAACATCAGGTGCATCAATACTACTTATTTTTCCATCTTTGACAAGTACAGAAGAGGGCTCGGTTAATGATAGGGTTTTAGGGTCAAAAATTCTCACATTGGCTATACGTGTGTCTTTTTCGTATTTGTGAGCAAACTCTGACTGTAAATTCTCAAATCGCTTAGCGGCATAGTTTTCTGATAGCAATCGCAACCTTTTTTCCTCAGACTCGAATCCCGATCTTATTACAATGTATCTGGGAGAGATTAATGCAAAGAATTGTTCATTTTCATCTAATATGAAATAGGTAGGATTTAGGCTTGATCCTGAAATGGCATAAGAAGTGAGACCAATTTCTGTAGAATCTGATCCTGCTTTCAATTTTTCCATTTCGGTAATCTCCAATCGACCACCAGGTAGGCCAGGAGCTATTTGTTCTGCGGAGTTGAGCAATATTTTAGCTTGCACAAAGTAGGAATACGGAGTTCCAGATTGATTGATGTATACTGATGGTTTAGTGACTTGCATCTCACCTGTTCCAGTAGCATCTGTCCAAGTAGCTTTTCCTTTTTCCAATTTGAAATGCTCATCTATGGTATTTCCAAAGGTTGCGGTTCCTTTAATGTCCCATTTTACAGGATACCCATTCGCATTGAGAATAATGGTGTCCATGATGGTAGGACCTCTGCCATTGTTCTTGAAATCGTAATCTGTAATGAGAGTATCCCCAGCTCGTGATACATTCATGTAACCCACCTTGGTGCCACCGATTAAAACAGTGTAATTTTCAGAGGAAGGCAATTCTGCAGGAGCAGATGGGGTATTTGTCTCAGTGCTACAAGCAATGATGAGCAAGGGCAATAATCCAAAAAGGATTTTGTGCGCTTTGAAAAGTTGAAGTTTGAAAATTGGGCTGGTTAGTGACATGTGTAAAGTCTTTAGGTAAAAAAGTTGTTGATCATTTGTAAGGTAGTGAAGTTAAGTAAAAAGAGAGCGTATGATTGATTTCGAAATTTGCTATAGGTATTCATCTAGGTTTTCTAAAAAAGGCAGCATTATATAAGTTTTCCGATTGATTTTACTCCCTATTTAGGGGTATTTTGAGTGAAATAGGAGCGATTAAGTTGGATAACTATTGTTTCAGCGATACACTTGCAACAATGCAAGAGGTGAGTTCATTTTTTTATTATTCTAAGTCATTCCCCAAAATTCTTCATAAACTGAAAAGTACACTAGTGTATAGTACGTATCAGGCAGGAAAGGTGATCATGATCAGCTCCGCAAATGGAGAAACAATTACGAAGTACGCGAAGAATTTTAAACGTCCCATGGGGATTGCTATTTCTGAGGATAGCAAACAACTAGCCATAGCAAGCAAGTCAGAGATTGGTATTTTTTGTTCCAACCCTGTGCTAGCTGAAAGCTATCCAGAGCAAACTCAAAAATATTCTCACTTATACATACCACAGAGTAAATTCAATACCGGGATAGTAGACACACATGAGATAGTGTGGTCAGAAGAGGAGTTACTTATAACCAACACCCTTTTCTCTAGCATATCTAAAATGAGTCATCGCTATCATTTTGATCTGCATTGGAAACCAGAGTTTATATCAAACTTGGCACCAGAAGATAGGTGTCATTTGAATGGAGTTGCGTCGGTAAATGGTAAGCCAAAGTACGTGACCATGTTTGCAAAGACAGACAAGGCGAAAGGGTGGAGAGAGATGCCATACAATAGTGGTTTGCTCATGGATATTGATTCTGGAGAAGTTTTACTAAGTGATTTGGCATTGCCACATTCACCAGTTGTGCATGAAGGAATAATTTACTTTCTTTTGTCAGGTACTGGTGATGTAATGGCTTATGATATTGAAAAAAAGGAAGCGAAAAGGCTTACCAACTTCAATACCTTTGTGAGAGGAATGGAAGTAGTAGGAGATTTTATTTTCTTAGGCTTGTCAAAAATTAGAGAGGGTTCTCAGTTTTTCTCTAAACTTCCTATCTCTTCCAAGGATAGCTATTGTGGTATTAGAGTAATCAATCGTTTCACCGGTAAAGAATTAGGTGGTCTTACATATACAGACCGGATTGAGGAAATATTTGCTGTGAAAATAGCTAAAGGGGTAACGAGTCCTGCCATCTTAACAGAGAGAGATGAACTCTACGATAGGTGCATTTCTGTGCCCAATAGTCAGAATTACTGGCTTGAAAAAGAACAAAAAGAACAACCAAAATAAATATTATGAATACTAAAATGAATCATTTATTAACACCCACAGCAGCTGCGGCATCACTATTGTTGCTAGGCTCATGTGTGGAAGATCCAGAAGATCCAACAATTCCAGAGGATCCTACACCAGAAGATAATGCAGACTTGCTCATTGGAGAATGGGAAGTAGTCTCAGTAGATGGTGAGGAGTATGGGTTTGACGCTGATACCGCCTCTTATAAGCTTGTGCTAAAATTCGAATCAGATGGTGATTTCAATTTTTGTAACAATTATGAGAATAAAGTAGACCCTTCTGAAAGTTATGCTTACTGCTTCGAAGGAGACTGGGAGTGGGTTACCAAAGGGGAAGAATTTACCTTTACGCTTGAGGATGAAGATGAAGACGAGGATGGTAATGTGGTAGTTGAGGAAGATGTGGTTAATTTCAAAGTCACAAAACTTACGGAAACTGAGCTTGAAGGTGATTGGACCAGTGAAGGCGAAGATGAAAATGAAACGTTTGAAGTAATAATGAAGAAGAACTGATTTTATCAGATTTAGTAAATAAGAAAGGTCTAGACATGCTAGACCTTTTTTTTGTTATTTTTCTGCTATTCAACTATCCTCTTCACTCTTCCTACTATACCATCCTCTAGCATAACCTTGATTCCCCGATGATGCTTAGGAGCGGAGGTAAGCAATCTTTTCACAACTCCCTCTGTAAGTTCTCCAGTTCGTTGGTGTGGTTTCTGAACTACTTCTACCAATGAACCTACTTTGATATCACTTCTGATTGTTCCGTCCATGATTACTTCTTAGAGGCCATTTGGATCAACTTCACACTAGAGAATACGACCCAAACAAAATTGACAGCCACAAAAGGAAATGCGCCATTCATGTAAGCATTATACAGTAAAAGAGCTGAACCAATCAAGTTGAGCAAAAGGTAAGCTGTGGATTCTGCTTTTATTTTTTGAAAAATATTCAAAGCAAATCCTATCAGCAATAATCCCGCACCTAACCAGCCTATGAGTTCTAATAATTCCATTTGTTTTCTTTAATTGCGAAAATAAGGAAGATGGATTACATAATGCTTCAACTCATTCTTTAAGGTAACTGTTATTAGGATTATCTAGTCGCGCCAAGGTTCCACCATCACCACTTCTTCTTTCTCCACAATGACTTGACCAGGTAAAGCTCCTTTGGCTTTTCTGACAAATTTTTTCGGTGTGAAAATCACAGGACAAAGTGTGTCTGTTTTTCTTTTGGAGTTGAAGGCAGCTAAGGATGCGGCTTTTTCAATAATGTGATTTGGGAAGTTTTGTCCTGATTTTTGACGAACTACCACATGCGAACCCGAGACATCTTTAGCATGTAGCCAAAGGTCGTTTTTGTTAGCCACTTTCAGGGTGAGTTCGTCATTTGCTTTTGCATTTCTGCCTACAAATATTTGCCATCCTTCTATATCAAAAATATGATAGGGTAGATGTTCCTCTTTAATTTTGTCCTTTTTTGCGAGACCTTGATCTTTTAAATATTTGCGTAACTCTCTGGTGTTATCAATACCATCAATATGGAGAATTTGCCTACTTAGCTTATCAATAAGCCTTTCTTTACTAGAAATATTCTCTTTTAGAGCATTGATTTCTTGGTGTCTATTTTTAGATTTTCTGTAGTAGTTTTCTGCGTTTTTTTGAGGGGAAAGTGTCACGTTTAGTTTGATCTCTATTGCTTGATCAGAATAAAAATCATGAAGTATTACCTTAGAAAGCCCTTGTTTTATCTGATGCAGATTGGCCATCAGAATATTGGCTACTTCTTCTGGACTTCTGGATTGTTCTACTAACTGAAGTTTGCTCTGAGTCTTAATGATATAATTTTCAGACTTTCTGATTTTCTGTTTTAGTTGATTAGTCGCTTCATCCTTCTCACGCTCAAAATATGTTTTGCGAGCGGTGGTGTCATACAGCCAATTACTAGCCATTAATGGATCAATAGTGGCTTTTTCACCTTCCTCTAAAAAACTTATTCGAGGAGTTAAACCATTAATTAGCTGAATTTCCTTTTGATCAAGATCTGAAAGTAATTGCTGGAAATAATTCCACTTTTCTTGTGCTGATTTTTCTTTGAACCCTACCTGTTCCAGATGAATTTTCACTTCTTTTCCTAGTGCAGGAATCAATGAGGTAGGTTCGTGACCGTGGTTGATGAATTCTTCTTCGGTGATTACCAATTCCTTATGGAGCGACGAGGGTTTTAGTTCAAGGTCTGCTGGCAGTGACTTTCTGAAAATCTTTAAAATTGAATTATTTTTGGAATGTAAGATGTTGGCTCTCCTGCCATGCATCTTAAATATAAGCGCATTCCCTGTTGAGAATTCGACTTGAAAGGATCGCTCAAAGTCAAATACACTAACTGATTTTACTTTCTGATTAATCAAACCCTTGAAAAGATCTACGCTATTTCTTCCTGCTCTAGCGAACGATTCTGGAAAGGATAGTAGGGAAATATTTGCATCTAGATTGGCTCTGATATAGAATTCCTTGTCAGGATTTCCGAATCCTAGAACCAGCTCATCCTTATTTTGAGAAAAGCATTCAAGAAGTGCCAATCCTTGCAACTCTTTTTCAAGAGCTGGAGCAAGTCGTTTTAGGAAAAAATAATTGTGAAACATAGAGGCAATTAGTAATTGTTAACGATCAATTATTAATTGAAACAGTTAAACCATCCCAAGCTAATTCTATGTTTTCGGGTAGTTCTTCAGAAATGTCTTTGTGTAATCCTAGTCGATGGCTGATATGTGTAAAATAGGTTTTTTCTGCCCCTATTTCTTGCGCTAATTCAATGGCTTCATTTAATGTGAAATGGCTAATGTGTGGTTGTTTTTGCAACGCATTTAGCACTAATATTTTAGAACCTTTTATTTTATTTTTTTCCTCCTCTGCAATAAAATTGGCATCAGTGATGTAAGTAAAATCACCAATTCGAAAACCTAGAACGGGCAATTTGTGATGGAGTACCTCAATTGGATTGATGATAAGCCCATTCATCTCAAATGGCTTATTACTCTCAATAGTATTCAGTTTTACTTGAGGAATGCCTGGATATTTTTTCTCTGCAAAAATGTAAGCAAATTCCTGTTTTAACTGATCTTGGACATCCTTTGTGGCATAGACAGGCATGTCCTTTTTCTGCAGGAAGTTAAAACTTCTGATGTCATCCATGCCAGCTGTATGATCTTTGTGGGCATGAGTGAAAAGAACAGCATCTAGTGCAGTTACCCTTTCTCTGAGCATCTGCTGACGAAAGTCAGCTCCAGTATCTATTACGATGTTTCCTTTGTTAGTTTCTATGAAAATAGATGAACGCAAACGCTTATCTCGGTAGTCAACAGATTTACAAATGTCACAGTCGCAAGCGATAACTGGGACTCCTTGAGATGTACCTGTTCCCAGAAATGTAATCTTCACAGTTGTAGCTGATTTTGATTGATTTCAGCGTATAATTTTCTGTTGTTTTCGCTCAATTTTGAGGAGTCAATTTTAATGGCTCTAATAATTTCAATGAGACTATTAACTTTGCCTTCTAGAGCAAAAAACTTATTCACGATAGCTACCTTACTTTCATTTAATATGCAGTAACCTGATTGAAAATTACCTTTTTCATATCTCAGGATATACTCCGTCTCAGAGAGAAGGTCTTCCAATTTGTTTAAAAAATGATTTGAGTACTTAATTATCATCAGTAAATCTCTTCACCATCTCAACTAGGTTGTCATAGTTAAGAGGTTTTGGTAAGTACTCATTGATGCCAGCTTCTGTAAACTGATCTTGGGTATAGTTATTAGCGTTTCCAGTAATAGCAACTATTGGAATGTTTTTTTGATCTCCCGACATTTTTCGAATAGCCCTGGCGCAATCCATTCCATCCATTACGGGCATATGAATATCCATTAAAATGAGAGAATAGGTGTCTTTCTCCATCATGTCAATGACTTGCTGTCCGTTTTTTACGGAAATTATTTCATAGTTTAACTGCGAAAGTATTTTTTTAGTAAGGTTTTGAATGACACTGCTGTCTTCTGCTACTATTATTTTTTTACTCATTGGGTGATGTAAAGGTTTTGGCTGCTTTCTTTAAATTCCTTCAGCCTGGTTGATAATAAGTTTACTTCCGTGTTTAGATTGTCAAAGTTATTTGCTTTTAGCATTTTTTCAATAGTTGCAGCCTGATGAGATAATCTTTCTACACCTAAAGTGCCAGCATTGCCTTTGAGTGTATGCAGTTCTCCTCGCATTTTTTGATAATTTTCTTCTTTGAAGTGCATAATAGTATTAATAACAAGTTCTGTTGCCTCCAGTTCAAATTCGTTCAAAGTTGATTCAATCAACTCTTGTCCTCCAAATTTCGCAAGCTGATTGAGTGTGTTTTGATTAATGATTAAGTTTTCATTTTGTTCTTGAACAGGCTCCAAAGACACATTTTTAGGTTCAAACTCGAGTAGACTCTGTACTTTATTAATTAAAATGGTTGCTTGAATAGGTTTAGATAAATAATCGTCAAGGCCAGCGTTTAAAAATTTCTGCCTGTCTTCCTCCATAGAGTAGGCGGTCATTGCTACAATTGGGGGTGTTTTATCCAAACCAAGATTTTTTATTTCTTGAGTAGCTTTCATACCGTCCATTTTAGGCATTTGAATATCCATAAAGATAAGGTCAAAGGAATCTTTCCTAGCTTTATCAATAGCGTCAAAGCCATCAAATGCTTCTGTCACATGGCATCCAGATTTTTGTAAAATACTTCTTGCTACTTTTCTGTTTACTTGATTGTCGTCCACAAGTAAAATTTTGGGCACCCCTGTAAATTGATTGTCAAAAACCTGCTCAATCTGCTTTTTTTCTTCTTTCACTTCAGTAAGCTCTTCTGCTTTGAATGTAAACCAGAATGTACTCCCAAGACCTGGAGTAGACGCCACTCCCACATCTCCACCCATGGATTTGACCAATTCCTTAGAAATAACAAGTCCAAGTCCAGTGCCACCGAAATTCTTTGTACTACTATTGTCCAGTTGATGAAAATTCTGGAAGAGCGTTTCTTGATCTTCTTCTGAAATACCAATGCCCGAGTCCTTAATAGAAACTTTAAAAGTGAGTTGCTTTTCTGCTGAAGAAACTAAACGTACACTGATATTTATATTGCCTGCCGTTTCGCTGAACTTAATAGCATTAGATGTGAAGTTAGATAGCACTTGAATAAGCCGTGTTTCATCAGCTTGTATCCATTGCGGAATTTTTTCATCAATATGATAAAAAAGATTGTTTTGCTTTGATAAGGCTTGTTGCGAAAAGAGATCGTATACTTTTTCAATCGTTTTGACTAATTGAATGGGAGCTAGTCTTAGATCCATTTTCCCAGCTTCTATTTTGGATAAATCCAGAATGTCATTGAGGATGTTTAGGAGCGTCTGTGATGATTTATCAATAGTTTTTACATACTCTGATTGTTCTACGTCTAGTTTGGTACTCGCCATTAAGTCAATCATGCCAATGATTCCATTCATAGGAGTCCTTATTTCATGACTCATATTGGCCAAAAATCGTTCTTTTACTTTAAGAGATCTTTCAGCTTCTTCTTTTGCTAGTTTTAGTTTCTTGTTTGTTTTTTTCAATTGGGAGACATCCCTTGCTACTCCTTCAGTTTGGATAGATCCATCTTCTTTCCGTATTTGACGAACGTTAAAAAGAAATTGCAATTTCTTTCCTTTTGCGGTTCTAAGAGAGCCATCAATATTTCGAATTCTTTCTTCTTTATTGAGTATTTCAGTGATTCTATCAATTGGCATTGGAGAATTGAAGAAATCTCTTAGATCTTTTCCCATCACCTCCTCTTGAGAAAAGCCGATCACTTCTTGTACTGAAGGACTAATCATAGTGATGATCCCCTCAGAATCGCATCTAAAATAAATGTCCTGAAAGGATTCAAAGATGTTTCTAAACTTCTCCTCGCTGGCAACAATGGCACTCTCTGCTTCTTTCTTATCAGTCACATCATTGGCGATGACTGACACTTCTTGTATTCTTCCATTGGGAAGAAAAATAGGGTTCATGAAGACTTCTCTCCAGATTTTCTTGCCATTCTGATTGACCGTCTCGGTCTGGAAATTGACAAACTTTCCAGTAAATGCTTCCTCATACTTATTGTTCCAAAAAGGTCTTATTTCTTCAAGCCTTGTGTCGTCTATTTCATTTAAACTAGTGCCTATTTTTGGCGAAAAACCGTAATATTTCCTAAAAGCTTCTTCGTAGTTCTGATTAAACGAGGTAAATCTGAATGACTTATCCACTGACCAAATTTCGTGAGTGCTACTATCAAATATGGCACCAAGGGTAGCTGCTTGATTTTCAATTTTTTCCTCCTTGTGCTCACGCTCCATTGCCAGACTTATTTGTCCTCCTATATAGTCTAGAAGCTCTAAATCTTTGTTGTTGAAAGCACTTTGGTCTTCATAGCTGCAAATAGACATGACACCTTTCGCGGTAGGAGTCTTTATGGTAATACCGAGCCATATTTTAGGAATAGGATCTTCAAAAGTCATTCCCCTTTGTTCACTCATTTTATGTATTCCATCTTGATAGACGATCAATGAGCGATCCCTATCAAATGTATAGCTCATTAGCGCATGCTCTACATCGTTGGTGAATTCATATTGTTCCTTTTTTTCGTTGATGCAAAAAATTTCTGTGTACTCCTCCCCCTTTAAAAGGGTAATGTTGAAGTTGGTCACTTTAAGCATCTGATTCAGTTGCTCATATATGTTACTATACAGTTGAGTAAGGTCATTTTCTGTGATAGTGATATTGGCTATCTGATAGTAAAGACTTTGCGCACTTTCTGCCCTGATTCGCTCTGATATGTCATAAAATACGCATCGATATTCCTTAGGAGCATCATTTTCGAAAATGGAAGTAAGCTTCCCGGTTACGTAAACATTCTTTCCTGATTTTGAAATTAAAACCGTTTCGAATTTCTCAAATCTGCTACCTGCAGTTATTTTGAGAATGTTCTGCAAAGCTGTTTTTTTATGATCAGGATGAACTACTTCTATGAACTTGAGGTGGAGAATTTCTTCCTCGTTATAACCCAATTTGTTCTTTACCGCTTCATTCGCAAAACGAATTTCACCTGTTGTTTTAAAGATGGTGATAAGGTCATTTGAGTTATCAAAAAGATCTTTTAAGTTCTGATTGGTTTTGTCCATCAAGGAGTTGTAATCCTCTTGCGAGCGACTCAATTTTCCCTTTAATTCTTCTATTTCTTGGGTTAAGGAATGAATATCTTTTTCGACCTCTGCCATTGCAATTAAAATTAGGCATTTTAGCAATACCAATGACTCAGAAGCATACGAAACCTTTGTTAATTTCCATAGTAGGACCAACTGCAGTTGGAAAAACCTCTTTAGCCATTAACCTGGCAAAAGAATTGAATACTGAGATAGTTTCTGCTGAT
Source organism: Ekhidna sp. (assembly GCA_045106975.1). Taxonomy (GTDB): domain Bacteria; phylum Bacteroidota; class Bacteroidia; order Cytophagales; family Cyclobacteriaceae; genus Ekhidna. Next base: position 48,387 of record JBGCFL010000022.1, read on the forward strand.
TCCCGTCAGTTTTTCAAGGAGATGCAGATTGGTACTGCAAAACCTACAAACGATGAATTGAGTCAGGTAAAACATCACTTTATCAATTCTCATTCTATTGAGGAAAGTTATAATGCGGGTGAATTTGGAAGAGATGTAAAAGATCATCTTCATCAATTTTTCAAGAAAAAAAAATATGCCATTGCAGTAGGAGGTTCCAGCCTTTATTTGAAGTCGCTTTGGGAAGGCTTTGATGATATGCCAGAAATTCTTCCTTCTATTCGAGAAGAGTTGAATAAAGAGTTTATAGAAAATGGCTTGGAATATTTACTGAAAGAACTCAAAGAGAAAGATTCAGATTATTTCCGTGAAGTGGATATTAATAACGGACAGAGAATTGTCAGGGCTTTAGAAGTGATAAGAAGCTCTGGAAAACCATTTAGTTCTTTTAGAAATGCTACACCAAATGAATTGACCTACAGGAATTTGAAAATAGGTCTTGATATGGATCGAGAGCTATTATTCAATCGAATCAATGACAGGATGGATGCTATGATAGAAGAAGGACTTTTTGAAGAGGCTAAAAGTCTTGAGAAATTCAGAGGTCATAATGCATTGCAAACAGTTGGCTACACAGAGATTTTCAACTACTTTGATGGCGAATATGATAGAGAGGAGGCAGTTAGACTTTTGAAAAGAAACAGCAGGAGATATGCTAAAAGGCAGTTGACTTGGTTCAGAAGATATGAAGACATTCATTGGTTTAAGCCAGACCAACAAAAAGATATTTTGTCTTTAGTTCGCCATCATCTTCCATGAGTATTGCATATTCGTTTGCTTTGTATTTCGAAACTGATTTATGTCAAACAAAAAGATTCTTCTTATTTCATATTACTGGCCTCCCAGTGGCGGTGTTGGCGTTCAGCGTTGGATGAATTTTGCCCTGCAATTGAAAAATAATGGATGGGATGTAAATGTATTGACGCCAGAAAATCCTCAATTTGATATTCAAGACGAAAAATTAAGGGATAGGGTAAAAAGTATCGTCACCTTCAAGGTCCCGATTTGGGAGCCGTTTAGCCTGTTCCATAAGTTGACAGGGAATAAGAACAGGGAAAATTCTAAGCAAGGGTTAGCAATAGAGAAGACAGAAAAATCTGTGAAGGATTTGCTAATGATTTGGATTAGAGGAAATATTTTCTTGCCAGATCCAAGAATTTTTTGGATGAAAGAAGCTTCAAAGAAGGCCATTCAACTGGTACAAAATGAAGGTATTTCTACGATTATCACGACAGGTCCACCTCATAGTATGCATTTGATAGGGAGACGCGTAAAGCGAAAAACGGGTGTAAAATGGTTAGCTGATTTTAGGGATCCTTGGGTAGAGTGGGATGTGCTAAGGCAATTGAAAACTTCCCAGCTTGCTTATGCTTTCCATAGGAAATGGGAGAAAAGTGTTTTAAAAGAATCAGATATTGCAACTACAGTGAGTCCCAGACTCGCGCAATCATTTGGAAATATAGAGGTGCTTAATAATGGTATTACTGTAAAGAATATCGAGACAACAACTCCAGATCAAGCTTCATTTACAATAGGCTATTTTGGGATGCTCAACGAATTGAGGAATCCGACTCAACTTTGGTTATTGCTAGATCAGATGTGCAGAGAAAATGAACATTTCTCTAAGAAGTTGAAGGTGAGAATAGGAGGTATTGTTGCCGAGCCAGTAAAACAAGAAGTGGATAAGTTGGAGTTCTTAAGAGACAAAGTGGAATTTTTGGGCTACCTCTCTCATGAGTCATTGCAGAGTGAGTACTCAAATTGTAATGTACTCCTGCTTTTACTTAATAAGACAGATAATTCTAAGTGGAGCTTACCCATAAAATTTTTTGAATACTTAGGTGCTAAAAGATCCATACTTTGCTTAGGAGAAAGAAAAAGTGACTTGGGCGATATTTTGAATGATAAAGATATAGGTGAGATACTGGGTTATAGTGAGGTGGAGGATATTAGAATTTTTCTGGAAGAAGTATTCGAGGGTAAAAGAATTCCTAATGAGAATGATTCTAGTCTGCTATTGAAAGAGTTCTCTCATGAAAATCAAGTATTGAAACTAGAAGGACTACTTAGTTCCTTACACTAACTTTGTTTCTAAATACAGTGCAATAGATGATTGATAATTTTAAAGATGTATTGGTGCTTGCGCCACACACAGATGATGGTGAGCTAGGGGCGGGAGGTACTATTAGCAGACTTATAGAAAATGGGTCAAGAGTAACATACCTTGCCTTTTCTACAGCAAAGGAATCAGTGCCAGAAGGACTTCCAAGTGATATACTGAAAACGGAGGTGAAAGCGGCGACAAAAAGATTAGGGATAGCTCCTGAAAATTTGATTATTAAAGACTATCAGGTCCGAAAGCTTAATTATTCTAGACAAGAAATATTAGAAGATCTTATTGAGCTTAGAAGGAATAATCAATTTGATTTGGTACTAGTGCCTAGTTTAAATGATGTGCATCAAGACCATCAAACTATAGCTAACGAAGGATTGAGAGCCTTTAAGAATACAACTATCCTTGGCTATGAGTTGATATGGAACAATCTCACTTTCGATACAACTTGCTTTGTCTCCTTAAAAAAATCTCATTTAAAGGTAAAGTGTGATGCGCTAAAGGAATATAATTCTCAAGAAGGAAGAGACTACATGTCTGAAGAATTTGTAAACGCTTTAGCAAAGACAAGAGGAGTTCAGGCGGGCCTTGAGTTTGCAGAGTCTTTTGAAGTGATTCGACTTTATCTTTAGAATCACCTAAATGACCAATTCATCATTTATAGTTGGAGATGCTGGAGGCACAAGTACCGAATGGAGGCTTGTTAGAAATGGAAAAATATCACAGTTTAGGACTGTAGGTTTTAATGCCTACACACACGATATATCTGACTTGAAAGAGGATATAGTTAAGGTTTTAGGGGAAAATGTGAATGACTTACCCGCTTACCTTTATGCGGCAGGAGTGGATGTTTCAGCTCAAAAAATAGAAGTCGAGAAAGAGCTCAAAGACATCTTCAATGGAGGCATAATTGCAGAAAACGATCTTCTTGGTGTAGCAAGGTCACTGTGTGGAAGTTCAAAAGGGAATGTATGCATTCTTGGAACTGGAGCTAATGCATGTTTCTATGATGGAAAACAAGTCAACAAAGTGGGGGCTTCCTTAGGGTATATATTGGGAGATGAAGGAAGTGGGGCGTATTTGGGAAAAAAGCTATTGGCTAAAATTTTCAGAAATCAGGTTGATTCATTGATCGTTAAAAATTTTCAAGAAAGATTTAATTTGACCTCTCATGAGGTAATTAAAAAAATCTATGATCAACCCAAGCCCAATCACTTTCTGGCTTCATTTGGACTCTTTTTGAGTGAAAATCGAAATCATCCAGCTATTTACAAATTGATCTATGATGCGTTTGCTGATTTTTTTGATGCATTCTTTTTGGAGAAGAGTCCAGCAGAAGAGTCTTTTCACTTTTCAGGTTCTATTGCATTTTATTTTTCTGACATCCTACGACAAGTTGGTGCTGATAAAGGCTTTGCCATAAAAAACATTGTTCAATCCCCAATAGCAGGATTAGTTCTATATCATCAAAAAAATGGTTAAAAAGACACTTACTGAATCAGATTCTAAATATGATCACCTGGAAAAGATGAGTACAGCTGAGCTATTGACCAATATCAATAAGGAGGATCAAACTGTTCCAAAGGCGATAGAAAAAGCTATTCCACAAATAGAAAAATTGGTTGATCAAATTGTCAATAGAATGACTGATGGTGGGAGACTCTTTTATATTGGTGCGGGTACTAGCGGAAGGCTAGGAATAGTGGATGCATCAGAATGCCCTCCAACATTTGGAGTCCCGCATGAAATGGTATTAGGATTAATTGCCGGTGGCGATGAAGCTATTCGAAAAGCAGTAGAATTTGCTGAAGACGATATCGAGCAAGGTTGGAAGGATATTCTGGCTTATTCGCCAACAGGGAAAGATATTATCATAGGTATTGCAGCATCTGGCAGGACTCCCTATGTCATTGGAGCTATCAATTCCGCAAAGTCAAATAACCTTCTTACTGGCTGTATTGTATGTAATGAGAATTCTGAACTAGCTAAATCAAGTGAATATCCTGTTGAGATTTTGGTAGGACCAGAATTTGTAACTGGAAGTACAAGGATGAAAGCCGGAACAGCACAAAAACTCGTTCTGAATATGATTTCTACATCTGTGATGATAAAAATAGGAAAGGTAGAAGGCAACAAAATGGTGGATATGCAACTGAGTAATGAGAAGTTATGGGAGAGAGGAGCTCAAATGATTGTCCAAAACACGAACCTCAAATATGAGGAAGCCATGAATCAGCTAAAAAGGTTGGGTTCAGTTCGTGAGGTTCTAAACTCAATTAAATCATAACTATTTGATTGTCAAATAATTTCCAATTATTCAATTGAAATATCACTTTAAGTGTGTGGATAACTTTTGAGGATTTTAACTATTCTCAAGCTTAGAATTTAATAATTTGCAGAGTTGATTCTTGGCATATTATTAATGTGTTAAGAATTATCAAATGATAAAAATCGGTTAGACATCCGATTTTTAAAAGCCTAATTTTGTGAAGATATAAACCTAAAAACTTTGAAAATGAAAAAACATTTACTGACGATGCTATTTGCTCTTAGTAGTGTTGTGCTTTTCGCACAAACTACAGTAACGGGTAAGATAGTTGATTCCGAAACTGGGGAGGCTCTTATAGGAGCTACAGTTATTCAAAAAGGTACCGGGAATGGTACTATTACTAATTTGAATGGAGGGTTTTCTTTAATTGTTGAAGAGAATGCTGTCCTTTCTATTAGCTATGTAGGCTATGAGCCAACTGAGATTAGTTCAAGTGATGACTTGAGTCGAATTGAATTGGAGATTTCAGAATTTGGTCTAAAAGAAATCGAAGTGCTTGCTTCTGTTGCAATTGATAGAAAGACGCCTGTTGCTGTTTCAACAATTAGAAAGGAAGTAATTTTGGAAAGAGCTAGTAATCAAGAATTTCCTGAATTATTGAAGTCTACACCTGGTGTATACGCAACGAAACAAGGTGGTGGATATGGAGACTCTAGGGTTAACTTAAGAGGATTCAACTCTGAAAATGTTGCCGTATTAATTAATGGTGTTCCAGTAAATGATATGGAGAATGGTAGAGTATTTTGGTCCAATTGGGCTGGACTTACTGATGTAACCACAAGTATGCAAGTGCAAAGAGGTTTAGGAGCCTCTAAAGTAGCCGTTCCTTCTATTGGTGGTACTATAAATATTTTGACACAAAATACAGATGCTCAAGAAGGAGGTAATATCTTCTTCGGAGTTGGAAATGATAGCTATCAAAAAGCATCATTTTATGTATCAACAGGTTTATCTGATGATGGTTGGGCTCTTTCTTTTTCAGGAGCTAAAATTACTGGAAATGGATTTGTTGACGGGACTCAATTTGAAGGATACAATTACTTCTTCAATGCATCTAAAATCATTAATGATAAACATTCACTATCACTTACTGGATTTGGAGCGCCTCAAAGACATGGTCAAAGACAGTCTAGAAAAACAATAGATGAAATTAGAAATAGTGAAAGAGGAATTAAATTAAACACTGATTATGGTATCCTAGACGGAGAGATCACTAGTGTAGAAGATAATTTTTACCATAAACCTCAGGTTTCATTGAACCACTACTGGACTATAACAGATAAAATGGATCTTTCTACTGCAGCTTATGTTTCATTTGGAACTGGAGGAGGTGGAGGTACAGGAGGTACTTTACTGAGAAGAGGAGACGGATTGTATGATCTTGAGGGAACTCGAAATGCAAATTTTGATAACAATGTTGCTAATGGGGGAACTGGAGATGCTACCGGCTTCTTGAGAGCTTCTAGAAACGATCATAAATGGTATGGCGTTTTAAGTACACTTGAGAATAGATTAAATGAAAACTTAACTATTCAAGGAGGTTTAGATTTACGATATTATAGAGGTCTTCACTTCACTGATTTGACTAATCAATTAGGTGCAGATTATGTGATAGATGATTCTGACATAAACGCACCAAATCGTCAAGCTCAATTGGGTGATAAGATTTTCTACAACAACGACGGTATAGTTTTGTGGCAAGGAGTATTTAGTCAGGTTGAATACAATAAGGATCAGTTATCTGTTTTTGGATCAGTTGCTCTATCTAATACTTCTTTTAGAAGAATTGATTACTTCAACTACTTTAACAAGGATACCAAGTCTAGAATTGAGGCTGATAACTCTCTAAGAGATTTTTATATTGCAAGACAAGACGGAGATACTCAAGCAGAAAGGCAAGCTAATTTTGATGAATTGTTCGCTCAAAATCAAAAAACAGATTTTCAAAACTTCTTAGGCTACCAAGTTAAAGGAGGTGCTAACTACAGACTAACTGAAAATCACAATGTTTTTGTTAATGCTGGCTTTTTCACAAAAGCACCTGATTTTAGAAATGTTTTCCTTGATTTCTCAAACGAGATAAACGAAGAGGTTAAAGTACAAAAAATCTTGAGTTTTGAAGTTGGATACGGTTACAGAAGTGGAAACTTCAATGCCAATGTAAATGCTTATCGTACAAACTGGCGAGATAGAACCTTTGTTGAAAGATTTCAAATTGGGGACACATTATATACTGCTAATTTGTTAGGAGTAGATGCTGTTCATCAAGGAGTCGAATTAGATTTCGCTTACCAAGTGAATAGTAGGTTGACGATTAATGGTATGGCTTCATTTGGAGATTGGACTTGGGCAAATGATTTAACTGATGTCAAAATTTTCAATGAAAATCAGGTGGAAGTAGCTGAAGTTGATCTATTCATCAGTGGACTTAAGGTTGGAAATGCGGCACAGACTACAGCTGCATTAGGTTTTGATTTAAAATTGTTTGATGGGTTTAAAGTAGGAATGAATGCTAATTATTATGGTAATAACTACGCAGATTATAACCCTAATGATAGAGGTGATGAAACACAAATTGGTGTTCAGCCATGGCAGATTCCAGATTATATCAATCTAGATTTAGATTTCAACTACAAATTTAGAGTAGGAAACAACGATGCTATTTTCTATGGTAATGTGAACAACTTGCTTAATGAAGAGTACATCACAGATGCAAATGATGGCTCTACATCTACAGCACTAGTTTATTATGGAACTGGTACTCAATGGACTGCAGGATTGAGACTTAAATTCTAAAAATTCTAAAAGAATATAGATATGAAATTTTTTAATAAATTAATTTTTATACTAGCCATTTCAGCGACGATATTGAGTTGCGATCCGCTAGATGATATTTATGCTGAGCTAGATGAGGCTGAGCAAGCAGATGGCCCTGATACAGGAAAGACCATTGAATATACCTTGTTAGAGGAAGATTACACAGCATTGGCTTCTTCAATTAGAGCTAGAGCTACAGTTGCGGATTCTGCTAAAGCGGATTTTGTAGCTAGTAATCAGGCATTTACAGCGGATATTCCTGCAAAGGATCTTTTAGTTGATTATGTTAATGACAATTACGGACAGTTTTTGAAAGGAGCTGCGGTTAAGATCACATATAATTTGCTAGACGGAACAGAAGAAGCTATTGAAGCGACTAACGATATCTACATAAATGCACCAAATTATGAGTTAGAAGCGGCTGATTATACAGCTGCAAGTGCAGAGGCTGGATCAGCTGGTTTTTTTAATACGGATTTTGACATGAATTCTATTTTGCCAGGAATTCTGGCGAATGAAATTCAAGATGCGTCCGACGGAGATATCGCAAGCGCGACTTACAATTTCGCAGATATAAGCTATGCTAGCCTTAGTGGTGAAACTATATTTGAAGAAGGCTTTGCTTCAGATCTAAGTTCTTTTGTTGGGACTAGTGTAGTTGGAGATGATCAATCTTGGAGATGGAGTTCATTTGGAGGAGCAACTTATGCTCAGATGTCAGGATTTAGTGGCGGAAGTGTTCCTAATGAAGATTGGTTAGTTTCTCCGGAAATTGATCTTTCGTCAAACGATGGGGATATTACTTTATTCATAACACAGATATTGAATTTTCAAGGGGATGCCCAATGGGGAGAAGATATGCAGATTCTGTTTTCGACCGATTATTCAGGAGATGCAGCTACTGCTACCTGGACGAACGTTACAGGAAATTTGACAAACTTACCTGAGGGAAATAATTATGATGAAGTTAGTGATGAAGTTACATTAACTGGAGCAAGTGGTGAGAAAATACATTTAGGCTTTTACTACAAATCAACTGCCGATTATTCTTCACTTTGGAGATTGGTTAATTTGAGAGTTGAAGCAGGTTCGGCTCCAGATACTGACGAAGTGAATGCTCTTTATGAGTATGATGGTTCAGAATGGTCTTCTATAGAAGATGAGGCGTTCTTCTTAGGTTCTTTAGATTATGATGCCATGGGTGAAGGTAGTGGGCAACCAGGAAGGTTTAATAACTTCAGTTCAAGCACTCCACCAGAAGATTACCTTCCAACATTTTTGGAAAGTAAAATCCAATTTGCTCAAGAAGGAGACGAATACGTAATGGTCTATAGATATTTCTCTGGAGGAACTTCTACTAGAGCAGATACATACAAATATTCTTCAGGATCTTGGACTCCCGTTACTCTTGATGCGTTTATTGCTCCGTTCACGGAACAATATGTGCATAACGGTACAGGATTTATTTTCGATCCATCAGTTGTTATTGAGATGGGTTCAGATGAGTATCAAGCCATTGTCGATGTTGTTAAAGGAACAAATCCGGATTTAGTAAATAGCTTTGAATCGGGTGAAGATCTTTATGGTGCTGACGCTTTCTTTGAAAATTTTGATATAAGACTCTCAAGTAAGACTGGGCAAGCCATATACGAAGGTCTAAGTGTCGATGAGCAAAATGATTTAGCTTTAGCTCAGGCGGTATTAGGAGTAGAAGTGTATCTCGAATCTGTTTTCTCTGGAGAATCTCCAGTAGAGGGAGTAGATGTGTTTTATACAATTCAATTCAAGACATTTGATGGAACAGATGCTTTCTGGCAAGTGGTTTATCAATTGACGGCAACTGGAGAATTTGAACTGGTTGTTGAGGTTGAAAAGCTTTAAACATATTTAATTTCAATAAAAGGCTATCTATTATGGATAGCCTTTTTTATTTAATTCTCAGATCATGAAACAAGGAATAATCAGGAATATATCTTCAATTGTATTTTTACTTATACTGTTCAGCAGTAAGGCACAAATACCTGACGGCTACTACGATGGGACTGCTGATTTAAAAGGACAAGAACTTAAAATAAGGCTTCATCGAATAATAAGAGGTCATACTGTAAGATCATATTCAGAATTCAGAGATACAATCTTGCCTGATCTGGATGAAGACCCAAATAATTCTGATAATATCATTTTGTTTTATAAAAACAACTCCATTCCAAAATCAGACTTTGCAGTAAATGGAGATTCTTGGAATCGAGAACATACTTGGCCATCTTCTCATGGTTTTCCAAATACATCTGATACCACTTATACGGATGCTCACAATTTGAGGCCATCAGATGCTAGTGTCAACTCATCAAAAAGCAATAAGGATTTCGGAGATCTTGAAAACACTTCTGAAAATATACAAGGTGAAGCACCAGACACATACACAAATTCAGACCTGTGGGAACCAAGAGACGAGATAAAAGGTGACGTAGCAAGAATACTTTTCTATATGTCAACCAGATATGAAAATGAACAGCTAGACCTTGAGCTTGTAGACAGAATTAGCTTCTCTGGAGACCCTGAACTTGGAGTTCTTTTTACCCTCATTAGATGGCACGAACAAGACCCTGTTGATGATACTGAAAGAGCAAGGCATGAAGGAGTCTTTGGATACCAGGGTAACAGGAATCCATATGTTGATCACCCAGAGTTTGTATCTGACATTTTTGGATCTGCTACCGATCCAACTTTAGTTGTAGATGAACTGAATTTTAATAGAGATTTTGGCTTTGTCGAATTAGGGTCAAGTTTATCTCAATCATATACTATAACGGCTTATAATCTATCAGATGATGTTTCTGTAAAGGTCGAAAGCCCTTTTTCTTTATCTTCAGATGAAGTCACTTGGGCAGATAGCATTGGTTTTTCAAATGATAACTCTGGTGAACAGCAATTCACTGTTTTCCTTCGTTTTTCTCCTGACTCAGAGGATCAGGAAGCTTCAGCAACAGTGATCAATTTTACAGATGAAGATTCAGTGGAAATCAATGTTGTAGGAAAAGAAGGTGAACAAGAGTTTACAACCATTGCAGAGGCAAGATCAAAGAGTCTGGGAGATGTGGTTTCTGTATCAGGAATCGTTATTGATCAAGGTAATAACAGCTCCAATAGTCGATTTATTTATGATGGCACAGCTGGTATTGTTGTTAGAAGTTTTGACTCAGGAAATGAGTCATCAAACCTTACTCAAGGTGATAGTATAACTGTAAGTGGTGGACTAAGCGAGTTCAATAATTTGTTACAAATAGAAGAATCTCCCATTGTGATAAATATTCTTAAACAAAATGCTACTCTACCTACTCCACAATTAGTAACTATTCCTGAAGTAGGAGAGGATTTGGAGGCTGAATTGATTAGGGTAGAAAATGTGAGTTTTAAAGAGTCTGGAAACTTTGCTGGTGGAGGTGGAGACGGAAACTTTACTATAACTGATGGTACAAATGAACTTGTTTTTAGAATCGGTTCAAGCAGTCATCCATTAGCAGGAACTGCAATCCCAACAGGACTTTTTAATATTACAGGTTTCGTTGGTCAATTTGGAAGCGATTATCAACTTTCTGTTCGGTCTATGGATGATCTAGAATCTGTTTCTGGAAATGGAGAAATTCCTGATTTAATGACAATAGCACAAGCAAGGGTTATTAATGTAGGCAATAAAACACATGTGACCGGTGTGGTAATCGGCGGAGAAAATAATTCTGGAGACAATAGAATCATCTATGATGGAACAGCTGGTATTGTAGTCAGAAGTTTTGACGAGGATAATGCCTCTGCTCAACTAGTACTTGGTGATAGCGTTATAGTCACAGGTGGAATGACTGAATTTAATGGCGTTTTACAAATTGAAGAATCTCCCGTTACCATAGAGCTAATTTCTCAAAATGCTACCCTTCCAATTCCACAGACTATCAAGTTGGAGGATATTTCTGAAGATTATGAGTCTGAATTGATAAAAGTCGAAAATGTTGATATCATGGAATCTGGTTCTTTTGAGAGGAGTGACTACACTATCAATGATGAGGCAACCTCTTTGATATTGCGTATAGGTTCAAGCTCCCATCCGCTGGTTGGAGAATCTATACCTGAAACCAACGTTTCTTTGACAGGATATATAGGACAGTTTGGAACTGATTATCAACTCTTTTTAAGAAATGAAAATGATATTGAGATAATTGAAGATGCCTTAGGTCTTCAGGTGAGGGAAAGTAATAATATGGTATATCCTAATCCAGTAAAAACTAGTTTCCAAATAAGAAGGCCTGATTCAAGTATTAACGAATTAATTGATTTGGTTATATTCGATGTAAATGGAAAGATTGTAAGAAGACTTGAGCAACAAAGTCAGTTTTATTCGGTTAATGAATTAGAAAATGGAATGTATATTCTTGTTGCAAATTACTCTGGACAAGCATTTTATTCTCGATTAATAGTTAGACATTAATAGCAAAATAGACAATAGAACCCCGATTTCGAATTTTAGAGATCGGGGTTTTCTTTTTCGAAACTACCATACATTTAGTCCGTGCACACCATCACCCCATATGAGCGCTGGAATCAATATTATAATTCCAGCTATGATGATAAGTCTCCTTTTGCTGAGAAAGAGTATAATTACGATCTATACTCTGAGAATATCTATGGCTACTATATAGATCCCGCTTGGGATTTCATGGGGTCAGAAACGCTCTATATTAAAATTATATATGCGGATTATGAAAGTGGATTTGCGGTCATAGAAATGATCGGAGAATGGAATGATGCCATCAATAATGATGTCATGCAATTCAAGCGAAACATCTTAGAGCATATGATGGAGTACGGACTCAATAAATTCATTCTCATAGGAGAGAGCGTTATGAATTTTCATGGCAGTGATGACTGCTACTATGAAGAATGGTTTGAGGAAGTAGAAGAAGGTTGGATTGCAGCCATTAACTTCAGAGAGCATGTAGAGGAAGAGATGAAACGCTACAATATTGATAATTACATTAATATGTCAGGAAGTCTTCAAATAGAAAAATGGCGAACTCTTCAGCCAACTAAGTTTTGCGATTTAATTGATAGTCTAATTCAACGAAGATTATCAGCCTAGCTTAAAAGAGATAAGCCCATTAAATAGCTCTAACTGAGCATTTAATGGGCTTATTTATTTTCTTATTAGAGTAAGTACTTATCTCTGACCTCCAAGCCTTGAGTAGTAGTCACTAAACAATGCCTCGTATTTAGCAGCATTCTCCTTGTCGCCATTGGCACGGAATGCTCTAGCAATCTCGTTCAAGGTAAAGATTCTCTTCTGTAATTCGTTAGATTCAATTCCACCACTTTCAAAATAATAGTCAAGCCATTCTACTGCCGAGTTACTGGTTACCTCCGCAATGTCATAAGCATATCTTAACTCTGCTGTTGTGTCTGTTTCGTTAGTATATCCTGCCTTCATTTCGCTCAACCTGATCAGCATATCTATTTGCTGAACGTTGAAGAAGTCATATGAAACAGATTCATTTGGCATCACTTCCAAGCATTTAAGTAATACTTCGCTTGCTCTATCATATTCCCCTTTTCTGATGAGCGCATCAGCAAGAGTATTGAATGTAGATCTTGAGTTCAGTACAAAACCAAGATAATCTTGT
>JBGCFL010000220.1:0-4324 GCA_045106975.1 Ekhidna sp.
AATGACAATGTCTTGTTCTTCGGCGGCAAGCAATTTTGCCAGATGGAATCCCATCGCACCAGCTCCAGCTATAATTATTCGCATTCTTCTTTAATAAAAAGAGATGGCAAAGGTATTGTAACTTATGACTAGCATTCCAAAGATTTAGGAATTATAAACGTTTGAAAAATATTCTTTTGTGGCTTTCATCACTTTTGGAGCTAAAATCACTGCTAAAATCATGGTTGGCACAGCCATTAAACCATATGCAACAAAGACTAAGTTGACTACATCTGTTAATGATGCTACAGATCCTAGTATAACTAAGCCGATATACCAATAGTTAAAATATTTACCGTATTTGGCTCCTATAAGGAATGAAAGACATTTTTGACCGTAATATGCTAAACCAAAAATGGTTGTGATGGCAAATACCATCACACAAACCATCAAAATGTAAGGGCCGAATACAGGAATACTTGCATCAAATGCTTGAGAAGTAAGTAAGATACCATCTGCTTCTCCACTATTCCACACTCCAGTAATGATGATGCATAAGCCAGTCATGGTACAGACAATGATGGTGTCTATAGCTGGCCCAAGCATTGCGACAAGACCTTCTCGTACGGGCTCTTTTGTTTTTGCAGCTCCATGCATTAGTGGAGCCATACCTATTCCTGCTTCATTGGAAAACGCTGCTCGTTTTGAGCCTTCTACTATCACTGCTCCTACTGCTCCTCCTAACATAGCTTCCCCTGTAAAAGCATCTTCGATAATTAATAAAAAGGAAGGGATGATTTCACTGGCATTCATCAACATAATAGACAATACACTAATGACAAATATTATAACCATGGCAGGAACCAGTTTTGAAGCTACTGTTCCTATTCGCTTGATTCCACCTAGAATTACTATGGCTACTAAAGCGGCTATGATAAGTCCAATTGTTAAGTTTAAAGCAAATGATTCTTCTACTCCATTGGGAGTTAGTATCACGTTTTTCATCACAGCCACCATTTGATTGGCTTGAAAAACAGGGGTAGCACCAAAAAATCCAGCGACACAAAAGAAAATGGCCAAAGGCATCCATTTTTTGCCCAAAGCTTCTCTTATCACATACATTGGACCTCCTTGTAGATTGCCATCAGAATCGAGTCCTCGAAACTGAACAGCAAGCGTACATGTAAAAAATTTGGTAGCCATACCAATAAAAGCACTAACCCACATCCAAAACATGGCACCAGGACCGCCAGAAGCTATCGCTAATGCAACCCCACTGATGTTTCCCATACCGATGGTTGCGGCAAGCGCACCAGAAAGCGCTTGAAAATGATTGATATCTCCAGGATCGTTTGGATCATCGTACTTTCCCCTCAACACATTGATAGCGTGACCAATATATCTAAAGGGTAAAAAGCGGGAATAAATGAGCAAGAAAAAACCACCGCCGAGTAAAAGAATTAGAAGCGGAGGACCCCAAATAAAGTTGACCGCATCGGATAAAAAAGAGCTAATTGATTCCATTAAGGGCGTGAAGGTAATATGTATATCTATCTTTGAGCAGCTAAGTCTTCTCAATTATTGAGGATAGAGTATTCATTTAAAAATTTTACACAAGTGAAATTAAATTTCAGAAAACTAGGAGAGGGTCAGCCCCTCATTATTTTGCATGGCGTATTTGGCTCGTCTGACAACTGGCAAACACTTGGAAAAATTTTTGCTGATACATTCAAAGTATACTTAGTTGATCTAAGGAATCATGGAAATTCCCCTCATAGCGATGAATTCACCTATGAGGCTATGATGAGGGACGTAGTGGAACTGATGGATGACGAGGGAATAGAAAGAGCACATGTTTTAGGTCACTCCATGGGAGGTAAAGTAGCGATGCACGTAGCGACTCATCATTCAGAAAGAATGCTGAAATTGATTGTTGTAGATATTGCTCCTAAGTATTACCCACCACATCATCAGCAAATATTTGATGGATTTCACTCGGTTGACTTGGCTTCCCTAGAATCAAGAAAGGATGCAGAGAGTCAAATGTCAAAAGTGATCTCGAATATGGGAGTTCGACTCTTTATTTTGAAAAACCTGCATAGAGATAAGGATGGAAAATTTAGCTGGAAGTTAAATGTTGACGCGATAGAAAAAGCGATTGAAGAAGTAGGCGGTTCCATAGAAGAGGGTATTTCTTTTGATGGCGAGACTCTTTTTATCGGAGGTGGAAAATCTGATTACATAAGCGATGAAGATCATTCATTGATTAAGTCTTACTTTCCAGAAGCCAAAATTGAAACAGTACCTGCAGCAGGTCACTGGGTACATGCTGAAAAACCAGATGAGTTGAGTAAGTTGGTGTTGAGTTTTCTACAATGACTTTCTAACCTGAATCCGATTTAAAAGTCAGTCTGAAATCTTCTAATTAAGTCATTGAGATGTTTCTACTTCTCTAATTTCCCCTCCAGAGGAGGTTATGGGGAGTTTTTTACCTTCAAGTAAGTTTTATAAAACTCAAAAACACTTCTATAATCCCCTCAAGGGGATATTGTTCTTCGAATTAATTGGGTTCAGGTTGCTAGATAGTAATCTGCTTTTTTAAAAGTATGATATCCGATTAAATTCAGAACTGATGAAAAAAATGTGTTTTTGGTTATTCTGAGAAAACATCTCTGCAGTCCCTTCAATGCGACAATTCCTCCTTTTTGAGGGGGTTTGGGGAGGTTATCAGATTAAGTTTAATTTTCCTCTGACGGAAAAAAATTTCGCTTCGCGATATGCTAATTAAATAGCCGTTTTTATTTGGTGCCTTTTTTAAGGAAATATTTCTCAATACCCATGTAACCTTCCGATCTTAGTGAAGTTACCCCGTCAGAATACGCCAAATGAACCTACTGGAAGATCACTCATTAATGCTCAGAGTAAAAGACGGGGAAGTCGAAAAACTGAACCTGCTTTACAAACGCTATAGTCGTCGATTATTTGGATTCTTTTATGGTATGACCAAAGATGGAGCGACAAGTGAGGATCTGGTTCAAAATGTATTCATGAGGATTTTAAAGTATAAGCATACTTATTCCAGTAGTGGAGACTTTGAAGTTTGGGCATTTCAAATGGCAAGAAATGTTCATAAAGACCACTATCGGAAAAATAAGCGCTACGCATTTCAAGAGGATATGAATCCTTATGAAGAGCAGCTTTCAGATGCTGGAAATAAGGAAGTGGATATGGAAAAATCGGATGAGCTGAATTACTTAAAAAAAGCATTGGAGAGCCTGACCCCTGAAAAACGTGAGTTGATTGAACTAGTGCGATTTCAGAAAATCAAATATGCTAAAGTAGCAGAGTTGCTAGGAGCAAGTGAGAGTGCTATTAAGGTGAGAGTTCATAGAGTGTTAAAGGAATTGAGAGAGTCATATATAAAGCTAGACAGCTAATACAAGATTATGAATCATAAAAGAGCATTGGAATTGTGGCAGGACAAGCTAGCTGATACTATCAGTGAGAAAGATCAGCAAGAGTTGAAAGCTTTTCTTCTTGCCAATCCTGAAACGGAAAAAGAATGGGAAGGGCTGGAACAAACATGGAATTTGTTTGAGGAGATAGAGCAACCCGAGCCATCTGTAGAAATGGATGCACGGTTTGATGGGATGATGGCTGCTTATGAAGCAAATCGAATGGAAAGACCATCTTTCTCTTTGGACGCTGTTACCGCTTGGTTGGCTAGAAGTTGGCAAGTAGGATTAGCCTCTTTGACTATGGGGTTGTTCATCGGTTGGTGGATGTTGCCTTCGCAAAATCAAAAAGAGGACATTAGTCAGCTGAGTAGCGAAATCAAAAACATGAAAGAGATGATGATGCTTACTCTCATAGAGCAACCAAAAGCACAAGAGCGAATTCGAGCGGTGAACCTCACTTCTGAACTACCTGATGCAGATGAAAAGGTGATTGCAGCCTTAATAGCGACGATGAATCACGATGATAACTTGAACGTAAGACTTGCCTCACTAGAGTCACTTCTTCTATATCACAATGAAGCAGGCGTTCGACATGCTCTTATTGACGCACTGAAAATGCAAGAGTCACCTTTAATGTTGGTAGCAATAGCTGATGCTTTAGTGGCTATTCAGGAAAAAGGCTCATTGGAAGCGATGGAAAAATTGAAGGGAGAAGTCGAGGATGAATTGGTAAAAGACAAATTGGTGGAGAGTATTGAGTCTCTCAGAAACAGTTAACCCTTCGTCATTGCGAGTAAAGCGAAGTAATCCAAAAAGAATGCTTCATCCAAAGCATTCACAATGACAGAATCAAATAGAAAGAACTAAAAATTAAGACAATGAAAATA
>JBGCFL010000221.1:0-11533 GCA_045106975.1 Ekhidna sp.
ATGTACTCGTAGCAACTATCTAAGTAGCTATTTTCATCTTTGGAAAAACCAATGAGTTTAAATCTTAAATTCGGATTTTCTTTCGCAATTTGAAGTTGAAGTAATTGGTTCTTCGTTTGCGAAAACCGACCTATTGAAATAATAAGATCTTTCTTTTTGCTGTATTCATAATCTGAAAGATTTCCTGTAACAACTGGCGGATATAAAACGCTAATTTTTGATAATGAAATCTCTCTAACCTCACTCAATCTACTCTTGGTGAACTCTGAATTTGCAATATTAATCTGGTGTTTGCCTGATGCAAAGATCCTATACAAAGTTTCTGATAACCTGTAGTCTAACCGTACAAGTAACTTGGTTTTAAAGTAAACGTTGGTATGCGTCTTAAAAAACTCATTCTTAAGTATTCGGTCATACCTTGGAAAGTGAAAATAGTTCAATGTTTTTTTTGACGTAAGCAAGATTGCCACATTATTACTATTGATAATAACATCATATTTATGAGCATACTTCAATGAGATCATAAGATTGAACCAAATTTTTCTAAACTCTGTCATCTTTTTAAAGAAATTGAAGGGAACACTAACATTAGAAAATTTCAGATTGCTTTGATATTTTTCTTCCACACCTTTCGAATCAATGTCTGAAACAAATGAAAGTAGGTCTGGTGTAATGTGCAAAGAGTTTAATGTCTCAATCATCGATGTGATTACCATGAATCGGCCTCCGTATCTCATGTAGTCTTGGACGATTGCTACTTTTAAATTCTTCATTTTAAATAGGACTTTATTGCATTTTTTATTTGAACGTAAAGTTGAAATATCTCTTCCGAAGGTTTAAAAAATATAAGGTATGCTGCGTACAGAATAGAAGTCATTAGTCCTTTAATAACAATATCAACAAATGGATATCCAGAGCTAGGAATAAAAGAAACGACAAAAAATATTGTTGCAATTACTAGAGCTATGAATACTGTATGTAGTGTGAATGGTGAAAAATTCAGTTTTACCTTGATAAAAATAAATCTTGCCAGATTATAAATTAGATAGGTGAGCAAAGTCGCATACGCAGCACCTATTGCACCAAATTGAGGAATCATCAGCATGTTTGAAATGATGGTTGTAATCGCCAAGATTACTACAAATAAAATGGTGTATTTGTAATAAGGAGATAAGTAGAGTATTTCACCATTTAGACTAAAAGTCATATCCATCAATTTTGCTATTCCCAGCACAATCACAATGTAGTATCCCTCATCGTAAAGATTCCCATTAGGCATTATAGTATAAATTGAGTGTAGGTTAGTTGCAATCACGGTCAATAGAAATCCACCCATTAATAAATGGTTGACAGAAGCCTTTTTATAATGCTCATCAATTGATTTGTAATCTTTTCTGTGAAAAGAGTTTGTGATAATGGGAATACTAATCTGAGAAACAAACTTTCTTGGAATGTTAATCACCAGAGCCATAAACAATGCGGTACTGTAAATAGAATTTGAGGTGAGACCAATGTATTTGGTTACCATTATTTGATCTACTTGTACAACAATAGCACTTCCTACTCCGCCTAGTAAAGTAAAGCTAGCCAGAGTTATTACTTCAGGTTTAATAGTTAGTGATCTAATGTCATTCGTTCCCAAGGAGAAGCCAAATTTCTTCCTTACAAAGAGGATCAAAACAAAAGCTATTAAACCATATATGATCACAACTCCAGATATATACCCTGAATACTTAATGGCACCTATACCGACAAGTATAATGAGAAGTCCATGCAAAGTTTTTTGCAACAATTCTCTAATGATATTAGGTGTTGAAATATTAAAATTAGACTTAGAGTAGGAGGTCACTAAAGTGAAAAAAGATATAAGTCCAGCCATGATAACTATTTCTGGGAAATAAGTATTTAATGCTGCGGCATTTTCCTCAAAAATTGCTTTTAGAAAGTCTAAACAAAGATACCCAACACCTAAAAGTGTAACGAATATTGCTCCTACAATCATGAAAGTGAAATTGACTAGTCCCTTTTTATCTTTGCTTTTTAGATTAGGGTAATATTTTGCCAATGCACCATTCATTCCAAAAAGGATAAATGGAACTAGTAAAGTGGCGATGCTTGTAATCGTACGTACAATACCTACTTCCTCTTGTGAAAGGTATTTTGGCATCAAAATAATGATGTTCAGGTAGCCAATGCCAACACCAACAAAAGCGGATATGGAAGACCAAAAACTCTGACGAATTACAATACCCATTGGATTAGAAAATTATTTTTTGCAACTCCAATTCATTGTGGAGTCATTAATATTGTCTGGAAAATAATTTTGTTTTTTTTAGATGGTAAATAAAGTCCAAAGATATATACTGATTAGCGTATTTGCCGCTTACTCTTGTTATCCAGTTTCAGCTCAAGAAGTTGGATCAGGTTTTATAATTGACTTCAACGGAATCGATAATAGAATTTTTTACGATGCACTTTTCAGCTCAGAAACTCTTCCAATAACGGTAAACTATTGGCTTAAAATACCAGATAAATCTCGTGTAAGCAGAGTTTTTAATAGTTGCTGGACTCCAGATTTAATTTATCAAGGCTTTTCATCTCATTATATAGCTGACGGTATAAACGCTAGTTTTGGAGATGCTCTTGGAGGCGGTCACCCAAGATTTAGAAGAACTAAACGACAGTCCTTTTCAACAAGTGAGGATTGGTTTCATATTGCAGTTGTGATAAGGAGTTCCACTGATATGGATATATACTTAAATGGAATTGATATTGGCGGTGGATATTCAGGATCTGGAGGTGACCTAGATACCACGCCATCTTGTAGAACACTTATAGGGTATGGATTAAATAATGATGGCACACAATTTCTTGAAGGCCAGTTGGATGAATTGAGTGTATGGAATTTCTCATTATCTCTAGATCAAATTAGGGAAAATATGAGCAGAAAGCTAATAGGTAGTCAAGATGGTCTCATCGGTTACTGGAAATTTGATGAAGGTACAGGTGGAAATTTGGAGGAGTTAATTTCCAATCAAATTGGAACAATTGAAGGAGATGTTTCATGGGAGGTTTCAGGAGCTCCATTAGGTGATGAATCCTTTTTCGAATATTTTGAAGCTGGAACTAAGAAACGCTTATTTAGAAATGAGAATGATTCTTTTTGGATATCAACCGAGTCTGAAAACTGGGTGGGATATCATGTTTACAAAGTAAATGAAGAACCAAATTCATTGACCCAAAGTACCGTTGATATGTCAAAAGGATACTATGGAATCTTTCCGATTTTTGAAGGTGGCCGTTCTGATGAGTATAGAGTAGATTTTGGTAATGCTGAATGTACTGAAGGTAATTTTAGAAACGGAAATAGTGATACAACTTGGGAAGTTGCGATGCAAGGTGATTCATCGAACTATTTTAATTCAATGAATATTGTAGAGTTTGCTTTTGAAACCGTACCAATTAAAAATCTGGAAGGAGATTTTTTGTTAAGTGACTCTTATATAGTCTGTGAAGATGATTTACCTGTTTTAATAGAATCAAATTTAAACCAAGAATTTGTTTGGAGTACTGGCGAATCAAGTAACTCCATATTGGTTGAAGTAGATGGCTATTACTGGGCTGAGTATACAACTACAGATTGCAATATAATACGGGACTCGACCTTAGTAACAATATTAAATTTCGAAAAAGATTTTTTGCTAAATGATTCTTACCTAATCTGTGAGGATGAACTTCCATTTCTAATCGAATCAACATTGAGTCAAAATGTAACTTGGAACAATGGTTTAGTTTCGGAATCGATATTGGTGGAATCAGAAGGTTTTTACTGGGCAGAGTATGTTTCTGATTGTGGTGTGATCAGGGATTCTGTATTTATCAATATTTCTAAAATAGAATCAGATTTTCTTTCTGAAGATTCATACTCACTCTGCAAGAGTGACCTTCCATTTCCTTTAGTTTCTAACTTTGACAGAAATGTGATTTGGAGCACTGGTGAAGAGGATAGTTTGATTTTAATTACTAATAGTGGAATATACTGGGCTGAGCATCAATCAGTTTGTGGGATTATTAGAGACTCTGTTTCGATAGAGATTGCTGAACTGAATGATGTTTTTATTCCTAATGTATTGACTCCAAATAATGACGGAATAAATGATTGCTTCATTATTGATGACGAACTTAGTAATAGTGGGTTACTAGTTTTCAACAGGGCAGGAGTTGAAATATTTAAGTCTAATGAATATCAAAACAACTGGTGTCCAGATGACATCCCATCTGGAGTTTACTTTTATCAAATAAAGAATACCTGTTATCAAGAATCTTTTAAGGGGTATATATCTGTTTTGAAGTGAATAAATATTCCAACCAGAAAAATCAAAAGTATGGAAGCTGAGCTCACAAGAGTAACCGTATTCCCTATGAAATAAGTAGAAGGTTTGAATTCAAATATGATTTCATGATTTCCTTCAGGGATTTCTAATGCTCGTAATACATAATTGGCTCTAAGTATATCTATCTCTTGTCCATCAATAGTTGCTACCCAATCATCTGCATAGTAGATCTCCGAGAAGACTCCAAAGCCAGTACCTCCAGTTATGTTTGCAGAGTAAATCGCCTTGTTTGGTGTTTTACTTTCCAGTACGATAATTCCAGATCCAGAAATAGTTGGAATACTGAATTTGGTTTGATCGACAATTGCTTGACTTTTAGTGCTAATAGCACAAATCTGACTCACTTCTTCATCTGGGGAATTGACCGGTATTATTTGATTGACTGTCCACGCATTCCCATTCGCATATCGGTTCATGAACACTGCATTTCTTTGATTTCCAGCATACATAAACTTAGTGTTGAGCATATTGAGCACCTGAAGGTTGGAAAAATCATCTGATTGACTCTGCAATGATTGAACAGCTGTCTGCATCTCAGCTTGAATACAGCGATCAATTAAGTCTTGATAGCGTCTAATCTTGGCTCCATGATATCCTCCTATTGATTCATGATAGTAAGATGTTCTATTCTCGTTCCAAGGGTTTTGTAGATTAAGTACTCTTTCGCCAGCAGAAGCTTGTGAAGCAATGGCTTGATCCGCCTCTGTCATTTGAAAGAATTCTTTAGAAGGATTTTTTACAAATTTTTCACTTCCTAAGAATCTCTTCGTTAATGAAAAACTATCCACAAAGACGATAAACATCAATCCTACAAGCACTTGAACAGTTTTCATTTTCTTGATGAAAATTGCCCAAATAGCTGCCGCAAAAATTCCAACAAATAGCAAAGATCGAAGGGCCTCCTGAATCAATAATGATTTTCTATCTTTTCGTATGGCATCTACAAACCAATCTGGTAACTGACCATCAACCGCACCGCGATAACTAAACGCGCCAGCAAACAGAAGTAGAATAACTAGAAATCCACCGCCAATTCCGAATAGCAGCAATACCTTCTTCTTTAATTCAGCATTCCATTCACTACTCACTAGTTTCTCTAAAGCAACAAATCCTAGGAGATTCATTGCGAAGATGGTGATGATGATAGTGAATGTCACCGATCTGAATTTATTGTAACCTGGTAGGTAATCGAATAGAAAGTTGTTGAAGCCTTCAAAATTCTTCCCCCAGCTCATCATGATTCCAAACACAACCAGAGTGATTAACCAGATCTTTTGATTTTTTGGTAGGAAAACAATTCCTAAAATGAACAGTAACACTGTAAGTGTCCCTGCATAGTAGGGTGCCGTCAGTGGCTGAGTTCCCCAATAAGTAGGGATCGCCTTTATCTGTTGCTCTAGCTGGCTCCTATTATAACCACCTTTTCTAAGCGCGTCTGCCACTTCTGATTTCATCGATAATTCTTGCTGGGACGACCCTCCAAAAATATTGGGAACGAAAAGAAAGAGCGGTTCCGCTAATCCATTACTATATCTAAAGGCGTATTCTTTATCTAAACCTGATGAAGCCTGTTGATCACTTTTTAATTCAGATTTTCCTCTGATGGAAGACTTGCTATACTCCAGAGTAGTAGCTAATCGTCCATAATTGGCACCTACAGCTAAAACGGCTGCAAGTATCATCAATGCAGCAGTTATACCAAAATCTTTATAACTCTTGTCTTTAATCACATTAACAAGAAGATTGATACCATATGCCGCTACTATGATTACCAAGTAATAAGTAATCTGTGGGTGATTCGCTCTTATCTGAAGTCCCAAAGCAAGAGCTGTCAATCCAAAACCAAGCCAGCGCTTTCCTGAAAAGGCGAGATGAATACCTGCTAAGACTAAAGGCATAAGTGCCACAGCTGCTATTTTCGCATTATGCCCTGCCATTACTCCAATCATATTGAACCCATTCAACCCAAAAGCAAGTGCGCCTGCAGCTGCAATGATTGGTCTCACTTTGAAGCAGAGTAGTAAAATATAGAAGCTGATAAATGAAACAAATAGAATTCCTTGAGGATGTCCCATTCCAAGCTTAATCGTAGAATAAGCATACTGTAAAAGATCTCCTGAATACTTAACTCCAGTTAAATATGCAGGCATTCCACTAAACATGTAAGGGTTCCAAAGGGCTTCCTCGCCTGTCTCGCTTCTGTGTTCGATCAATTGAGTATTGCCTCCTCTTCCTTGTAAAATATCGTGCTGATTGATGGTCTTATTACTCAAAAAAGTTGGATAATGAACCAACACTGTTACTAACAAAAAGCCGATGACAATAAGGCAGTGAGTAAGGAGATTCTTCTTTAGAGCAGAGTTCATTTGGGAAGGTTAATTTTTAACAAACGTTCAAAGGTAGAATGAATGAGTTGATTGATGTCATTAGATATTCTAAATCTATATATCAATATCGTGAAAATGAGAGTAGTAAGTACGGAACGAAATACAATTCTTAATACCGGATGAACTTCCGGTTGGAAGAAATAGGCCCCTATAAAAATCAATGTACCGATGATGAATAAGCCAATATGAGATTTCATGAATGGATGCATCTTGAAGTGAAATCTTACAAATGCAATCTTCAGTAATATATGGAGCAGAATCGCTGAGCAATAACTAATAGCTGCTCCATTGAGTCCCATTGAGCTAATGATAAAATAATTTAAAACCAATAGTGTAAGAGCTGCCAATATTTGAAAAAGTAAGTTGTAATGGTAAAGGTTAGAGTAATTAATAATCTCTCCTGCAAAGCTTGAAACCATGACGATCAACTTGATAAAACATATCCCTGCTACAATCAGAAAACCAGTTTCGAATGCATCTCCCTTTGGGATGAATTGAAATAAGTCTTTTAGGTTAGTCACAATTCCAATGAAAAGTAGTAACCCAACAACCGACATAGTAATTGAGCTTCTCTTATAGATTTTCTCTACTTCAACCATGTTTTTCTTGGCAAATTCATTGGATAAAATAGGATTGATCACCTTGGCCATATTCCTCTGAGGAAGTTCTACAACGATGGCAATAAAGAAACAGGTTGCAAAAATAGCATTCGCTTCTGCTCCTAGAATAGCTGTTACTTGATCATAGGTAGCATTGTTTAACACTGCAAAACTACCAGCAAGAAGCATAGAGTAAATGGCAAATTTTAGCAACTTCCAATTCCAAAAATTAGATATTTTCCCAAAACGAAAATCAAACCTAAAGCGGTGAATAATTAATAATTGAATAAAGAGAAATACAACTGCAAAAGCATAGAGCAAGCCTAAACCAATAATTGCACCATCAAAGTCCCACCATTGTAGAGCAAAACCAAATACAAGAATCAATGAACCTGCACGTAAATAGATCTCTCGTAGAAAAGTTGGAAATGTGACCTGCATGATCGTATTGCTGTACCTGAAAAACAACTCAAAAAAGCTATTAGCGAGAATGATGATGATCGAAATAGACAAGTAATTGATATACGTAGGAGCGGTTTCAGCATACCTACTTTCGATATGGTCACTTAGTAACCAGATAGTTATGATCACTAACGCATTTCCTATTAGTGTAATTAAGAACAGGAAACTGAAAAATTTTCTTCTATCCTCTACATCAAATGATGGGAAAAACTTCAGGTAGGAGCTACTCATTCCAAAAGATGATATAGGCGAAATCATCATGGCATTGGCGGTAACGAGCGAGAATATGCCTATTTGCTGCAAGTCAAAATACTCGGCTCTAAAGTATAGGACATTTATATACCCAAAGAAGAGGCCTAAATAGGTAATAAACGTTCCCCAAAAACTTTGTTTGATGATTATTCCCAAGCTTGTATCTTTAGAAAAACCATAATTTAATAGATAAAGCCAACACCATTACAATGAGAATCATTCTAATGATTTTATCACTTTTATTGGCCGACCATCTACTCCCAATCCATCCGCCAATTGCATTTCCTACTGCTAGTGTCAATCCATACTCCCACCTGATTTTGCCGCTGATATAGAAGACTACCAAAGCAGCAACAGTATAAGACAATGCAACAAAAACCTTGATGGCATTCGTCTTTGCCATTTTAAAACCATGAATGGCAGTCAATGTGGCTATGATCAGAAATCCTATTCCGGCTTGAATGAAACCTCCATAAATACCCAGGAAGAAAAATACGATGATACTCAACCAAATTTTCTTGGTTGTCAATAACTTCTCTGCTTCTTCAGTTGCCTTAGGCTTGAAGATGGTGATGCCCATAACCATGAGCATGATGACAGCCAATATCTTATTGAATAATTCTTCATTGATATCAACTGCTATTTTGGACCCGATAATAGCTCCAATAACCGCTGGAATAGCCACCCAAATTCCAAAAGGAAAAATGGATATTCCTTTGCTTCGAAAACCTGCAACTGAGAAAATGTTTTGAATAAAAATGGCGACTCTATTGGAGGCATTTGCTTCTGCTGAAGGTAGTCCTAGAAAAATCAATAATGGAAGTGTAAGTAAAGATCCGCCTCCTGCTACTGTATTAATAAAGCCAGCAAAGACGCCAACACCAATAAGTAAAAGTCCTTCTAAATAAGACATAGCTACAGTTTATAATCTGTCAACTTGCAATCTAAAGGGTCTTCACAATTAGCCAGCATCTCCATTTGATTTTGCTTAGTTGAAGGATTGATTTCTAGAGGACACATTTCCACCAATGGAATTAGTGTAAATCTTCTTTGAGGTATGCCCTGATGTGGAATTTTTAAATCTTCACTTTCAACTACTTCTTCATTGTAGTAGAGTATATCGATATCTATGCATCGCTTTCCCCATTTTTCTTCTCGAACTCTTCCTAGTTCAATTTCAATTTCAAGCAACTTGTCAAGAAGCTTTTCAGGACTATATGATGTATTTACTTGAAGTATAATATTGAGAAACCAATCCTGATCTGACTTACCCCAAGGCTCGGTCTCATAAATAGATGATTCCTCTATTACTTGAATACCACTTTTAATAATCAGCTTTTCCGCCTCTCTCAAGTACTCCATTCTGTTGCCTATGTTAGATCCAAGTAGTAGATAGATTCCTTTCATATCTGCTAAATTCAATACTATTTCGTTATTGATTAGTCAAATTCATGTGAAAATTGACATCATGTTATTCATTTTACAAGCTAAATCAATTTCATGTCAGTTCTCCGCCTTATTTTACTCTCACAAGCATTCCTAGCCATCTTTGTTGCTGGAGGACTATTTTTTAAATACGATGATATAAAAGGTAGGTCTATAGCCTTTTTTGTTTTTCTATTTGGTTTTGAAATTGGAGTTTTTCTCTACGGAACAAGTCAAGTAATATTCCTTTATCCACAATTTGCTGGTATCTTTTTCTTCCCGCTTGGCTTTATGTATGGCCCCTTACTTCTGCTACATATTTTAACTGTTCAGAATACCTCGTTCAATCAGAGGAAATTTTGGATACACTTCATACCAGCATTAGTGATGATCCTACTACTTCATGATATCTATGCTATGTCTGGAATGGAGAGAATCATTTATTTCTCAGAAAATTTCATCAATAGAATAATGCCGTACAATTATGCTCGAGCTCTTCATATTCTAATATACGGTGTGGTCTGTGTAGTCCTTGTGAAAAAGCACGCTTATAAAGATGCATTTAACAAGCTTTATTCTTTTGCGATATGCCTTATTTACTTCTTTTCGTCCATTCTCATTTCGTTTTTCACCTTATTCGCTGACGGTTGGAGAGACTTCATATACTATTACTTATCAGCCAATATTATTGTCATAACGATAGGTTATTTATTGTACAGCAAACCCCATTTCCTGAAAAATATAAGTGTAAAATATTTTGGCTCTTCTCTCAGTAAAGAAACGATGGAGCAAATCAAAATAAGCGTTCATGATCTTGTTGTTGAATCAGAAGCTTTCTTAAATAAAGGACTTAACTTAAAAATGGTCGCCGATGAAATAGGAGAAACCAACCATAGAATATCACAGACCATGACTATTCTGGTAGGGAAAAAATTCAATGATTACGTCAACTCATATAGGATAGAGTATGCAAAAAAAATGCTCTCAAACACTTCTTTTGATCATTACAAAATTGAAGCAATCGCACTTGATTCAGGCTTTAGCAATAAGGTTACTTTTCACAAATACTTTGTAAAATCAACAGGACTCACACCCACTGTCTTTCGATCCAATCAAAAGAACTGAACTAATACAATCATTCCAACCAACCAAAATAACAGTTCACTAGATCATATTACGGTTCACCTTCTATTGATGTGCTAACCCTCTCCTATTGCGTCTTATTTGTACAATCAAATAACAAAACGCACTATGAAATACTCAATCTTAACAACACTTGCACTTATCATTTTTATTGCTCCACTTTCAGCCCAAGAGTTTGAGGCACCTAAGGACGGAGCGAAAATTTACACCGAGACATCCTCTATTGAGGTCAATCAGCAAGGTGAAACTTTATTTGATCTATGGATAGTACGATCAAATAGGGCTAAAAGAACCCACTTTCAAATGCCTAAAATATCTGGCGTAGAAGGATTAGAATTCTACTTCAAAGCAGACCCTAAAAATAAAGATCACTATACAGTCAATGTGAAAGCCACCAATGCTCAGCTGGGTTCTTACTCTGGTACGATTACAAGTAGAAGTAATGGCATTCAGTTAGTCACTGGAAAGATCATCAACATTAATGTACTACCAGCAGCAAGTATCGCATCTACAGATGGTGAATAATTCTTAAATAAGAAGAGTTATGTTTGTCTGGATGAAAAAGTACCGATTTAGACTACTTGTTAGCTTTATATTTTTTCTATTCTTCCGACTCACTGGGTCGGGAGATATTTATATGTTTTTTGTATGGGATTTTCCTTCAACCGTTTATTTAGTTTACACAATTACGGTTGTACTTATATCTTGGGAATTCATCGCTCAATGTATTCGGTACTTTTATGGTAAGTCAGGCATTTCATCTAATTCGGACTTATTAAAAATTTCTGTAAAAGCGGCATTCTCTGTTCTCCCTCTCGTATTCCTGTTTTCCTACATAGATCATGTTGCCTTGAAAAAACTATGCTATCCA
>JBGCFL010000222.1:0-2793 GCA_045106975.1 Ekhidna sp.
GAAATGGCTAGAGAGCTTATGTGGAGAAAATACCCTACAGATCAGAAAGGGAGTTATTTTAGGATGTTTTGGGACAAGTCCGATTCTGATATAGATACATCTAATGATGATGAGTACTTTGACATTAAGGAACTCCACACCTGGAGTGATAGTGCTGCACTAGGAGCTCAAGAAGCCTATCCAGACCAGCTCATTATGGTAGTAAGAGCAGAGCTATTAGAAAAATTCCCTGGAACGCAGATATATGCTGTAAAGAGGATACTAGATGATGATGGAGATGCTGGTACATTAGATGGTATGACACACAGCTCACTAGATTCTGATGTAATCATGCCATCGTTTAAGGCGAAGCTAGGAGAAGCCCTAATGCTTATAGCCTTTGACATGAGTGCAGAAGTAGCACTGGGAACTAATAATACTGATCCAGATAATTACGGATACTATTTTGTGTTTCAGGAGAGAATGGGAGAGCTTAGGTTTGGGTTGGATGTGGTGGATTTAGTAGAAACAAATGGAGTGGTTCCAACCATTTCTGATTGGGATGACATGCATTGGAACAATCCAAGTCTTACAGATTTTATCGATTTGAGTACAATACCAATAAACGTTGACAACCCTCAAGATGCAAGTTTTAGATTATTATGGGGACAATCTTCATCTAGAATGGCAGAAATTACCAATCAAAAGCCTATCTATTTTAGAATACCTGCAAGTGGGCTCATT
The DNA here is from genome assembly GCA_045106975.1 of Ekhidna sp. Classification (GTDB taxonomy): domain Bacteria; phylum Bacteroidota; class Bacteroidia; order Cytophagales; family Cyclobacteriaceae; genus Ekhidna. Next base: position 724 of record JBGCFL010000222.1, read on the forward strand.
CAGTCATAGTGGATTTTATAAACTTATACCTATATTCCTTTATGATTAAGTAATAGACTCCGTCTTTCAAGGAAGAAATATCGATAGTTTCCGACTGTAATACCCCTTTTTGTACTGTTTTACCAGAAACATCTAGTATACGAAATTCATAATCAAAATTTCCCGCTTCTGAACTTACAAATAAATTGCTATTGGAAGGGTTCGGATAAATTAGTGCAGTACTTCTCTTTTCTTCAGTGATACTTGTATTGGGATCAAAATTATACTTAGCTAAAAAGCCTGCCTGGTCATCAGATACATCACCAAGAGAAGAATTGTTGGAGGTGAAGTCAATGTCATGATTTCCTTTATATCTACCTGCTATAATTAGTTCACCTGAAAAAGAATTTAGTAATATGTTAGCATTCATTTCACTTTGAAAACTGCTATTGAAGTTGAATAAAGTGATAGCATTGAGTGGATTATTCACGTAGAATAAAGCAGAAGTTGCCGATGACTGAAATAATAGATTATCTAGTGGTAGTCCTTCCCAGAATAAGTTTCCCTCATATTCAGCACTGATTATGAAATCATCATTCTCTAATTGCATACAGTCTCTGAATACAAAGGATTCTTCAACTTGAAAAAAGGTCTTTGATAATGAGCCATCTTCATTGTTTAAAACACAAATGGAGGCAATACCCGTGGTTTGATTTTCATGATATGGGATTATTGCCTCAGTTATATGACTGTAAAATGAGAGTATTCCGCTTAATCCAAATGAAACTAAAATCTCACTAGGTCGCGTTTTAGAGAATCTAAGATTGCCAGAACCAGAAATAGCATTCTCAGTTTGGAAAACATAGTATTCTTCAAGGTTTAAATTTTCAAGATTGTATGCGCAAATAAGACTTGTATTAGGAAATTCAGGAGTTAATATATTTTCTTCGCTTATTCCAATGTTGATATTTCCTTCTCTAGCTTCTAACCCTAAATATAGAGTTCCATTATAGTTTTCGTAATCAGTTGATCTAATCAAATCTATTTCATTATAAAATTGATGATGAAATTGATAACCTCCCTGAATATCATAAGATAAAAGAAATACACTTCCTCCAAATTCTCCACTAAATACTTCCATGCTTTCCGTGCCATTTTCTATTACTAATGGACCACCAAATTGACTCCCTCCGAAGTCACCTACTAAATAAACATTATTTTCAGAAGATGTACAATACAATGGAATAAAACTGGAGTTCGAGCTTAATATTTGAGACCATATAAAATCTCCACTTTGCGAATATGCAACGAGGTAACCATTTCCAATAAAATTAGAACTTTCAAATATTTCATTATTGTCGTCATTTAAATCTACATCAAGAGTCAAAAACCTCCCACATACAAATACCATTTCATTTGACAATTCTGCAGAAATAATAACTACATCCGTTCGAAAATAATTCAAAAGATCAAAGTTTGAGTTGTAAATCGCTATAAAACCATTTCCTTCTGTACCACCATTTAGAATTTGAACTTCGTTTATTCCTAGATCAATTTGACCATTAAATCCTCCAGCCACAAGGTACTTTTCTGAGTCTTCATAGTACTTGACACTAGTGACGTTATGTGATAAATCATTTTGAATAATCCCATAACGTTTAGCAAAATCCAATTCAAGCTCCTGAGAATAGCCAAACAAAAAAAGAAAAGAGAAGAAAAGTGTGAAAAGAGTTTTCATGGGAGTGGGTGGTTTAAGTGTGTTCTATTTAACTAGAAAATTACTAAAATTAGCTAATGAAAACGTAGCAAATTAGTATAAAAGTCAAAGATTTAACATTCTAAAATTATTCTATTTTTTCAATTATATACTCGGCTACCATGATGGAGACCAACCCTAAATTCATAGAAGCTTTAATGGTGGGAGCTAATCAGGAAATGGCCAGAGAGCTTATGTGGAGAAAATACCCTACAGATCAGAAAGGGAGTTACTTCCGTATGTTTTGGGTGGATACCAATTGAACATCAAAACACCCCATATAATTTGTTTCTTTTTCCTTTTGTCTGCCTCAAAAAAAGAAACCGTATCTATGG
>JBGCFL010000223.1:0-8175 GCA_045106975.1 Ekhidna sp.
GTCACTTCTGCATCTTTCAATACATACATGAGCTGGTCGTAATCAGTATCATTTAATTCTAATCTGCCTGTAACTGTAACAGGTTTTGCAGTGTACTTAACTTCTTCTTTCAAGTAAGCTTCTGCAACTGTCTCTGGACCACTGCCTCCGCAAAAAAAACACGCTGCTATGGGCAGTGAAGAAATGATGATATGCTTTGGTTCGAACATCCCTTCGAAAGGGATGATAAAACCTTTCAGAGATATGGTTTTTCCTCCCATTTTTTGCACCTCGTCACCAAACTTGGGAACATATATTTCTCCATACTCGTCCTGAGATTTTTCATACTTCACATCTGCCATTGTTTCCCAGTTTTTTCCTGAGTCATCAAATTGAGCAGAAATACTCATTGAAACCAATAAACTAAATACAGCAATTAAATTCTTCATATGTATGAATTAAGCTTTTGCAAGCGTTTCGGATATATCAGACTTATACGCTAAAAACGCAGGAATGATGGAAGCAAAAATACCCACGACAAAACTCCCAAGCATTACGTAATATTCTTCTTTTACTATGAACATGCTTTCGGGTTGGAATTGTTCAACAGATCCTGCTAAAACGCTAAAACCCAAATGAGCCAAACCAAAACCAAATGCACTACCAATCACCGTCAAAACAAATCCTTCTGTCAGAATAAGAACGAATATCTTCAGACGACTAGCACCCATAGATCTCATAATGGCCAATTCATACTTTCTCTCTTTAAGTGAATTTATCAATGCGATAAAAACGCTGGTCGCACTTAGAATAATAATAACCAAGCCGAGAATATTGACCACTTCTACTCCTACACCAATTATATTGAACAGTCGTGCAGTTTCATAAGGAGGTGATGCTGCTTGCAAGTTGCTTGTCCCATTGACAATTCTTGGCAACTGTACTGCAGCCATAGGAGAGCGATATTTAATCAACATAGAAGTGATGTCCTCATTGGCTAATTGCTCATTAGTTACTTCAACACCAAGACGTTCTAGTTTTATTATTTCGTGATCATCACCTTCTAAATCATGATTATGCTCTTCATGATCCCCATGGACTTTCCATACACTTTGAATTGATACTAAAATCAAATTGTCGACTACTTTTCCGGAGGGAGCCATTATTCCCACTACTTTGAAGGGGTGTTCTTCGTGCCCGCCCGCTCCTTCAGAGAGTCCATGCGCACTCTCCAACTGATCACCAATCTTAATACCTAGATTCTTAGCTACTGTGGCTCCTATGGTAGCAGTCATTTCGCCTTGAAACCAATCTCCACTTGATAGTGTCGCTTCATAGCGTTCTGCATATTTTTTCGTTGTACCTACAATGCGATATCCTTGATAGCTATCTCCTAAAGACATAGGTATAGCTGATGCTACCAGCCTATTTTTAGTCAACTTATTGGCATCTTCTAGCGAAATATTTCCTGTAGGGAAGTCTATGTGAAAAATAGACGCTAAGATTATTTGCAATGGACTTCCCTTAGCCCCTACTACCAAATCTATTCCTTGAGCGTTTTTACTTATTTCATTTTTCAGAAAAGAGCTTGTCAGTAGGATCACAACTATAATGCAAACCCCAAAACCAAACAGCAGCACACTTAACAAAGAACTTAGTGGCTTAGCAACAACGTTTTTTATACTGAGAAAAAATACATTCATAACTCCAACATGTTACCAAATTCACTTTTCACCCGGTGGTCATGAGTGGCAATCACCAACGTTGAGCTATACTTCTTTGCTTGATTCTTTAATAATTTTATGACCATATCACAATTTTCATCATCTAGACTAGCCGTAGGTTCATCAGCTAACAAAAGCTTTGGGGAGTTTAGCACTGCTCTGGCAATAGAGACTCTCTGCGCTTGCCCTTGACTTATTTGATGAATTTTTCGATTCTTTAATTCTAGAATGCCTAGTTGACTCAATGTCTCTTCAACCTTATCAGAGTCTCTTTTCTTCTTTCCTAAGTACTGAGAAAGAAGCATATTTTCTTTGACCGACAGTGAACTTACCAAATGTGGCTTTTGAAAAATTAACCCAATGTTTTCTCCTCTAAAACGATCTAACTGTGAACTTGATTTTTCGGATATCTTTTCACCTGAGATAGTAATGGATCCTTTTGGTACCTTCATCAGCCCGCCCATAAGGTGGAGAAGAGTCGTTTTCCCACATCCAGAATTACCTAAAATCATAGCATGCTTCCCCTCATCCACATCCCAATCTGGATATTGAATGGAGGTGTCTCCATATGAGTGAATTAAATTTCTAATTTGAATCATTGTATATCCAAGCTCTTTTTAATCCTTCTAATTTGGTGCAAGTGATGTTTTTGATGAAAAATGAACGAGTCAACAGCATTTTCCAAGTTTTGCCTACCAGCCATTGGATGTTTATATACCAATTTATCTAAGTATTCTTCGGGATATTCCTCTATAAAATCCATGATCTCAGATCTTGTCTTCTTCCACTGATTTTTTACTTCCTCGATTGTCTCTGGCGCTTTAGGATTGGATATATAGCTTGGAGCTTTCCATTTCAGAGAGCTACCAAGTGCTACATTGGTTACCTTCATTTGCAAACGGTTCAGTAAACCAATCTCTCCCATCTTATTACCTGCTTGCACCTTCTTCTTCATGTATTTCAAGGATGCTGTTTCAGCTTCATTCAAATGAAACAATACCTGAAGTATAGACCAGTTTCCTTCAGGTTTCATAGATAGTTTTTCATCAGAAATGCTAGTTAGTTTAGTCAGCAACAGATCGGTATCTTCCTCAAATTTTTTGAATTTATCAATGATATTTTGCTTCACTTGTGTTCGCTTTTGCTAAAAAAAATAAAAAAAGGTATCTTCACCATTGAAAATCAGCCTTTTAAGGTAAAACCACCCAAAAATAACCCGTTTCAAAACGGAAGAGTTGCTAAAAGTGGCACTAATTGTTTTAAATACCGTGATACCTCTGATCAGTGGTATCAAAAAAGATCAGAATCTTCACTCATTCTGCTGTAGAAAAATTCCGTCCTGATATATTTACGATTAATATTGCGTTAAATCGCACTAAATAATTTAGGCTGTGAGCATTTTAGACATAATAGCATTATTCATTTTCCTTTCAGGAGCGTTCATTTTCATTAATACGTTCTACCTGAAACTACCATCATCCATCGGGTTAATGGTTCTTGCATTAGTACTTTCTGTACTCGTGTACATTTTTGCAAAAGTTTTTCCAGAATTGCATCTAGCAGAGCATGTGAAAGAGTATGAATTTGAAGGGGTGCTCTATAAAGTTGTATTGAGCTTCATGTTATTTTCTGGCGCACTCAATATAGATTTTAAAAAATTGAGCCATCAAAGGAGCTCAGTTCTTGTTCTTGCAATAGTAGGAGTTTTAATTTCCACATTTGTAATAGGTACATTGGTCTATTTCATGTTGGATTTTATGAGCATCCATCTAGACTATTTATACTGCCTTGTTTTCGGAGCATTGATCTCCCCAACTGACCCAATAGCAGTAACAAAAACAATTCAACGATTCAACCTTTCTAAGCAATTAGAAATAAAAATAACTGGAGAATCGCTCTTCAATGATGGTATTGCTGTAGTACTTGCTCTTACATTACTCGACATTGCCCATGCAGGCGATGACCATACCTTAAGCTTATTTGAAACAGCGTATATAGTCACAGCTGATATCGGAGGGGGAATATTCATTGGATTGTTTTTAGGATACATAGGGTATGTTCTACTAAAATATGTAGATAATGATGCTGTTGAAGTAGAGGTCCTGATCACATTGGCAGTAGTCATGGTGGGTTCCGCAATGGCAGACTTCATTCATGTTTCATCCAAACAAGCAGCAGTAGTCATGGGACTGGTCATAGGCAATGAAGGTAAAAGCACGCATGTAGCTAGTGCCGCCGGAGACTATGTCTTCAAGTTTTGGAAATTGCTAGAAGAAACTTTTAGTGCCATGCTATTTGTTCTTATAGGACTGGAAATGCTCGTCTTAGACCTTAGAATGGATTACATAGCAGCTGGGTTTTTCGCCATCTGTATTGTTCTTTTTGGTAGATGGGTAAGTGTTTTCGTTCCTATTAAAATGATGTCAGTCAAACAGCACTTTGCCCCCAATACGGTATCTGTACTCACTTGGGGAGCGCTCCGGGGAGGACTGCCTATTGCACTCTCATTATCATTGACCCATTTTCCGGGAAAAGACATTATAGTGACCATGACCTACATAGTGGTGGTTTGTTCCGTGCTCTATCAAGGGCTCACGGTTCCTACCCTCATGCGAATGAGTGAGACTGGAAAGAAATCTTAAACTTAATTTCTTCGTTACTGCTTTTCGATAAGAGACTTAGTCTTAACAAATACTGATGCTTTAAAATGATGATAAAAATTCTTAGGACTAGTAGTTTCATCTGTATTATATCTTTTCTTTTCTCCTGCGGTGAAAGCCCTTCTAAAAATGAAAGAGTATCCTCTCCAAGGATTAAGAAGGAAACAAAAGTTATCAGTCCAAAACAGAATCAACAAATCACAAGAGGTTCGAAAATCATAGTTGAGGCCAGCATTTCTGAAAGTAAAAAAATAGATTCCATTACTGTGAGCCTTGATGGGGAGGCTTATACCACTTTACATTCAGTTATTGATCTAGACTTTCCAAACAGAAAAGTGGGTGCATGGAGAGTGAAAACACAAATCTTTTTTGATGGGAAATCAGAAACGCATTTCACGAAAATCATCGTGCTACCCGAAAATGCTCCTGAAGAACTGACCTATGAAGTAGTCAATAGTTATCCGCATGAAACTCAAGATTATACTCAAGGCTTGTTAGTTTATAATGGATTTCTATTTGAAGGGACAGGTCAGAAGGGAGAATCCTCTTTCAAAAAGAAGAATCTAAATACCGGAGAAACCATTGAATCAGTAAATCTCTCAGATGATCTTTTTGGTGAAGGACTAGCTGTTCTAAATGATGAATTTTATCAGCTGACATGGAAGGCTCAGAAAGGGTTTGTCTACAACAAAGACATGGAGCAAGTCCGAACTTTTAATTATCAGACAGAAGGATGGGGAATCACTAGCTTCGAAGATCAATTAATTATGACATCAGGTAAGGAAAAAATATTCTTTATCGAACCTCAAAGCTTTACTGTTTCTAGAGAAATAGAAGTGTATGATGATAAGGAAAAGATAGATTCTCTAAATGAACTAGAGGTGATCGATGGATTAATTTATGCCAATGTTTGGTTGAAAGATTATATGGTTGTGATTGATCCTGAAACAGGTGAAGTATTAAAGAAAATTAATTTCTCTGGGTTGCTTACAAGTGAAGAGGCTAAGGATGCTGATGTGCTTAATGGTATAGCCCATGATAAAGTCACCAACAAAATTTATGTAACGGGTAAGTATTGGCCCAAATTGTTTGAAGTAAAATTAAAGTCTAAAGACAGTCCATTATGACATTAGAAGAAATCACAGGAAAAATTCAAAAACTAGCAGATAAACATGCTGGTCGTTTTCAAGGTAAAGCCAATTTCAAATTTCCTGAAGGCATTGTTCATCTTGACGATACTGTATCGCCTACAGTAGTTGTCAATGAAGAAAGAGAGTCCCCTTTTGCCATAAAAATGAAAGCAGATGATTTTTCTAAAATTCTTTCTGGAGATCTAAATGTGATGATGGCCTTTATGACGGGTAAATTAAAAATAGAAGGAGACAAAGGTGCTGCCATGAAGCTGACTCAGTTATTTTGATTTAGAGAGATCCTTTTTTCTACTCTTCTTTAGGCAAAGTAAGGACAGAGTAGTTTTCCTTTATTTCTGAATCATTCTCTTCTTTTGAGGATTTTTTCTTTAACAAAAATCCTTCTGAAAAGATAAAAACACTTGTCGCTACAAGCACACCTATTAGTGACCCTGCTACAATATCTATTAGGAAATGCTGCACAAGATATATGCGAGATATTCCTACTAATATGGCTGCCAGTGCTAAAAGAGTAGCCTTACTTTTACTTTGATACATTAATGCTAAAAAACAAGCCGTGGAGAAGGCTGAGACAGTATGTCCTGATGGGAATGAGCTGAAGCTAAGCACATCGACTCCCTCAACGTAATGAAGAATTCTTTGACCTTCGAAAAAAATTTTAGGCCTGGGCGAATCCACAAAAACTACTTGTTTCATTAAAAATGTAATACTCCCTTGTATCAGGCCTACAACCAAAAAAACATACCCATATTTTCTATTTGTAAAGAGAAGCCAAACTGCTACTACGGCGAAAAACACTCCATCACCACCGTAAGTCCAGACTCTAAAGAAATAGTTTAAGACAATGTTGTGAAGACCATTTAGTGCCAAGACAAAATCTCCATTCTCTTGATATAGAAAAAAAGAGACTCCAATCACCAAAAAAATAAAGTAAGTAGTGTAAAAATTAGACGCCTTTTTTAGTGATCCAAGCATAGATTATCGCAAGATATAAAGTTTCCCGAATCCATGCTTAAATGCCCTATCAGCACTAGTAGATCTTTGATCTACTTTATTGCCATTTGAATTGACAAATACCTTATAGAAGTAAACGCCATTAGCCAATTGATCTCCAAATTCATCCCTTCCGTCCCATGCATACTCAGATATATTATTTCCTATTTTTATTAGCCCTATTTCGTCTTGCGTAATCTCTCTAACAACTCTTCCAGAAACAGTCAAAATTTGAATCTTAATTTCATCAGGAATTGAGCTTCCCGTAAGTGTGAAAACAAATCTGCACTGAGTGGAGAATGGATTAGGATAAGGGTAGAAGTGCGTCACCGTCGACTCATTTATCACTTCAAAAGTGACTTCATAGGGTTCTGCTCCAGATTCGTTTCCTGCTTCATCTTCTGCAGCTATTTGCAGTGCGTATAGACCATCATCTAATGGGCCAGGGATATATTCTATTTCAAAATCCTGACCTTCTGCCGCCAGAGTATAGTTTAGTCTTGGGTCAGAAAAATTAATTCGTTGAAACTGACTTTCTTCTCCAGGTAATTTAAAAGACAGGTTGATCCCAACTGTATCCGATTTAAAAATGAAAGGATTATCATCCCTTATTCTTGCATTAATTACGGTCTCAGGTGATACTATGTCTCCACTCAATATATGATACCCATCAAAAGTGACATCTAAGATTGGGTTTACTACATCTTCTTCAACTTCAATAGCATTGACAAGCACTACCTCATTGTTTGATGTATACATTTCATTTTCATTAGCACTAACCTCTACCAACAAGCTATTCAATCCCTCATATTCAAAAGAGGGAAATTTCACATCAAATACAGTGGTATCTCCGGCAAGTGCAGGAGCAATCTTAAAACTTGACAGACTACTCTCCCCATCATTTTGATTTATCAAAGTGGCCATCACTGTTAATGAGTCTTCAAAACTTTGAGTTGAAAAATTGTGGAAATAGAATGTTCTGCTCATCTCCTGCCCTTCTTGAATAGAAAGAACCTCTTGACTAGCGGAGGTCAACATTCCCTCTGGGGGATACTCATAATTAAGTTCCCATAAGTTAAGCTGAGGTGGAGTTAGGTCTGTTGCATCTTCAAAATCAAAAACCAGCTCAATCTGAGGATATAAAATAGGATCAATTGTAGTCACATCCACTGTTTCGGCTCTTCCTCTTTGTACCAAAGAGGAAGATACCCCATTTGTATTTATTCCCAATAATTCAATATTGGTTGCATCGTTAGCCTCTTCAGCAACATTGAATTTAAAAGAGCTCCACTCTTTCGCAGGTCCAATTCTTCTGCTTTTAAAAGACCCACTCGTAAACTTACTAATCACATCATCTTGAAATCTCAGAGCTTGTTGGGTCACAGGGATCGTCGAACCATCATTTGACAATACTGTTGCGGTACCAGGCGCATCTCCTTTTCGTCCAAAAAACACAACCGGTTGTCCATCAGTAAGAGAGGCAATGGTTCCTGATGAAATACCCAACTCGTTTAACTTATTCAGAACCTCAGCGTCCCACAGAGAATAGTTGACATTGCCCATATTGAATAGAACAATTCGATCTTCTGTCTGCATATTATCCACTAAGACCGTAAGTCTTCTTTGGGCATCCAATAGGTCAGTTTCTCTAAATTGATAAATTCTTTG
>JBGCFL010000224.1:0-4995 GCA_045106975.1 Ekhidna sp.
AGTAAACTATCAGTATGAATACAAAGGAGAAAAAGGAGATTGGTTCGACTGGGTATATGTGGACCAAGAAAGGCTAAAAACCATAATCGATGACCTTGGCTTTGATTTGGAAATCATGATGACCGATGAAAATGATCAATATCTAGCTAGAATAATACAAGCATAAGTCACTCTCCTATTAATTTCAATTATCGACATTATTCTACGAGATACACCTCAAGTTAAAATTTAACATTCTCTTAATTTCAGGGTTATCATCTTTGTTGAAAGAAAAAACACTGATCATGGAAAAACCTTCCTTTAAAGAAGCATTTTGGTTCTGGCTAAAATTGGGATTTATCAGTTTTGGAGGTCCTGCAGGACAGATTGCCATTATGCATGAATTCTTAGTCGAGAAGAAAAAATGGATTTCTGACAGTCGTTTTCTTCATGCTCTCAACTACACCATGATTCTTCCGGGTCCAGAGGCGCAACAACTGGCGACTTATACTGGGTGGCTCTTACACGGTACTCGAGGTGGATTAGTAGCAGGTATCTTTTTCATTCTCCCTTCCATGCTCATTCTCATGGGACTTACTGCACTCTATGCAACTTATGGCAACATTCCTTGGGTATACGCCTTATTCGATGGCTTGAAACCTGCCGTAATTGCCATTGTGATACTTGCATTGATCAAAATCAGCAAGAAGTCTTTGCATACTGCTTTTCACTTCATCATCGCCATTGCGGCCTTTATTAGTATTTTCTTCTTCAATATTGGTTTCCCGGTTATCATAATTGGGTCACTTCTTATCGCATTTATTGCAAGAAAATTTATTCCAGCATTGTTTAAGCAAACGGCTACTTCGAAAACGCAAATGGCAGAGGATGAGGCAAAGTATTATATCAATGAGCATCATGAAATGAAAGATGCGGGTTTTAAAGTTGCCCGACTTGTCAAACAAGTGTTGACTGCTTTTATTTTATGGAGTATCCCTCTCCTACTTTTCTATTTCATTTCAGACCATTTTGGATTCTGGAATGAGCTCATACAGTTTTTCACCAAAGCCGCTTTTGTCACATTTGGAGGAGCATATGCAGTGCTGCCCTATGTAGCTCAAGTAAGTGTAGAAAAGCTACAGTGGCTCAATGAATTACAAATGATTGATGGATTGGCTCTAGGAGAAACCACTCCTGGTCCTTTAGTGATGGTATTGGTTTTTGTAGGATTTATGGCCGGTTATAACTCTTTTGATGGGTCTCTTCTTATGGGGTCTCTAGGGTTGATAACAACAACCATTTATACATTCATTCCATGCTTTCTCTTCATTTTCGCAGGTGCTCCCATCATCGAAAAGACAAGAGACAATGAAACGATAAAACAGGCTCTTAGTATCGTTACGGCAGCTGTAGTTGGTGTCATCTTGAACTTGACTATCTACTTAGGGAAAGTGGTCATCTTTCCTCAAGAGCTTAACCTTGCTCAACTGGACTACATTGTTCTCGTGTGGGTAGTCATTTCATTCTTCGCACTTTACCGATTCAAGGTCAATATGATTACATGGATACTGATTAGTGCATTATTTGGCTTAGCTAGATTCTTGCTTCTTGGTGGTATGTAATTACTAGGCATTTCAAACTTTCTGCTCTTGGCATGGTTATCTATCCATGGCAAAACAATATTTGATCGTAGGAGGAAGTACTGGAATCGGACTTCAATTGGTAAAAAATCTATCTTCAGAAGGTCACTCCGTTATTGTTCTCTCAAGAACAAAGGAAGAATTGAGTGGTATTGAAAACGTTACTCATATAGTTCATGATGTAACGGCTGGATATACTCCCAACATTGAATTGGATTCACTAGATGGTTTTGTCTATTGCCCAGGCAGTATTAATCTAAAACCCTTTCATAGACTTAAAATCACAGATTTTGAAGTAGATTTCCAACTCAATGTCTTAGGAGGCATACGATTACTGCAGCAAGTTTTACCCGCTCTCAAGAAATCAGAAAAAGCCTCAGCAGTATTTTTTAGTACGGTAGCAGTTCAGCAAGGAATGGGGTTTCATTCGTCAGTAGCGGCAAGTAAAGGCGCCATAGAAGGTTTGACTAGGTCTTTAGCAGCTGAACTGGCGCCAAGCATCAGAGTAAACTGCATTGCTCCTTCCGTAACGGACACTCCCTTAGCATCTAGACTTTTATCTACAGATGAAAAAAAAGAGGTTTCTGGAAAACGTCACGCATTAAATCGTGTCGGTTCTCCATCAGATATTGCTGATATGGCCAGCTTCCTACTTTCAGATAAATCTGGATGGATGACAGGTCAAATTCTAGGAGTAGATGGCGGTATGTCTAGCATACGCTCCATCTAAATGAAAATCTTATTAACAGGCTCTACAGGATATATTGGCAGGCGTTTACTTCCTGAGTTAGTAAAGGCAGGCCACCATGTGGTGTGTCCTGTTAGAGATAAGAGACGCTTTGATTTTGAGGACTTTGATAGTCATTTCCTTGAAAATATTGAGGTAATTGAATGTGACTTTCTGAAAAGAGACAGTCTAGATAAGCTCCCGAATGATGTAGATGTGTCTTACTACTTTATTCACTCACTTACCTCTAACAGTAAGGAATTCAGTCAGTTAGAGAAAGAAACGGCGGAGAATTTTTCTTCTTATATCTCATATACTCAATGCAAGCAAATCATCTATTTAGGTGGAATAGCTAATGACGATGAGCTTTCAGAACACCTATCTTCAAGGCAAAATGTGGAAGGTATTCTAAAAAACAGTGGTGTTCCTTTGACTGTTCTTAGGTCTGCTATAATCATAGGATCTGGAGGTGCATCCTTTGAAATCATTCGTGATATAGTGGAGAAACTGCCTTTCATGATCGCCCCAAAGTGGCTCAATAGCAAATGCCAGCCTATAGGAGTGGCCAATGTCATTGAGTATTTAATAGGTGTTTTACATCTTGAAGGATCTTACAACAAGGTTTTTGACCTAGGAGGAGCTGATATTCTGACTTACAAGCAAATGCTTTTACAGTTCGGAGAAGTTAGAGGACTAAAGAGATACATTTTAACAGTACCTGTTCTGACTATCAAACTATCATCACTTTGGCTTTACATCGTCACTTCTACCTCCTATCGTCTCGCTAGGAACTTGGTTGATAGCATGAAAAATGAAGTGATCGCTAGAGACAATAGCATCGACGATTTGGTCAATGTGAGAAAACTGACTTACAAAGAGTCTCTGGAGAGGACGTTTCAAAAAATTCAGCAAAAGCAAATTATTTCCAGTTGGAAAGACGCTATTGCAGATCCTACATTCAATCGCATCTTTATAGACCAAGTGGAAGCTCCAAAATATGGCTGTTTCAAAGACGTACAAGTCATTCCATTTGATAGACATATTGATGATGTCATGGAAAACATGTGGTCCATCGGTGGTGAAAGGGGCTGGTATTACGGCAATTTTCTTTGGAAAGTAAGAGGTTTTATGGACAAACTAGTGGGTGGTGTAGGGCTTAGACGAGGAAGAAGGAGTCCAGATGATCTAAAGAGTGGAGATGCATTGGACTTTTGGAGAGTGCTTTATGCTGATAAAAAAGAACATCGATTGCTTCTCTTTGCAGAAATGAAGCTTCCTGGGGATGCCTGGTTAGATTTTAAGGTAAGAAAGCAAGGAGAACAATACAGCTTAATTCAGACGGCTACATTTAGACCTTTAGGAGTTTGGGGTCGTGTTTATTGGTATTTGGTGCTGCCATTTCATGGGTTTATTTTTAAGAATATGGCTCAGAATCTTATCAACTATAGAGCAAAATAAAACCCCTTGCAGATTGCTCTGAAGGGGTTTTAAACCTAATTAACCAAAAACTTATGAAGAGAATTTAAAAATTTTATGAATGTTTAGGAAACTACTTCCCATTGTAAATCGCCTATGTATTTATAAGCCACTTTTCCTTGATCGTTCATTGCGAAAAGGTAAATCCACTCATTATCACATAGCTGTCTTATGGATTCGTGCTTTTCCAATATTTTACTCATTTCATCAACTGGAGCTTCTATGATTACATTGAGTCGTTGTGGCTCATGCTGATAATTTTCACCATCATTGACTGATTGCCAAGGAAGTCCCACTCTCAAATCTCCGTTGAAACCTTCCAGGACACCTACACCACCTACCACATTGTGAAGTGTCTTGTTTCCAGAACCAAACCTTTTGTTATCTACTGTAGAGGCATAGTACTGAAGGTTTATCCAACTAGTCACGACCATTGGAGCGGTCATGATCAGCTCTAATATCCCAAAGTCTTCGTCTTTTTGCCATGCGTAGTTATGCATGAAGGATTTTCCTCCGAAATTTAACTTCTCTGTACGCTCCCTTGGCGCTACTATGAATGATGAGCATCCTGCCAAACCCCATTCTGGTCTCACTTGTGACCAATCTTTACTTCTTTGAAGCACTTTCTTTTGAACGTTTGCACCAGAAATATTCATTCTATCCGCACGCTCATTTCTTGATGCCTCTCCAGCCATAGAAAGTGAATATTCCAATTCTTTTATCAGCTTAAGTTGCGTCTCCGTGTAATCGCTTGACTGATCGAAGAGCTGAACCATATCAGAGGTGGTGTCATGTAAGGCCGCTACAAAAACGGTCTCATCAGGCACTTCTATACCAGCTTCTTTTAATGCAACTCTGACATCTGGATCATTGAGCACTGCTACTGCTACTTTAGCATTCGCTTCACCTGAATGTCCACCACATGCTCCACAGTCTAGTCCTGTCGCATGTGGATTATTGACAGAAGAAGCGCCATGCCCAGTGATGAGTACAATTGGAGCAAATTTTTCAGTCAAAGACATGGCTTTTAGCGCAGAAGCAGCCATTTTGCATCTATCCTCTAAGGGGATTCCAGTTATGCCACTTTGATCAGTTGACTGATTTAAGGTGACATTCTTTGTGTCATTTTGTTTCTGAGAAAGACCAAACTGATCAGGTTGTGAAACAGGTCGC
>JBGCFL010000225.1:0-7535 GCA_045106975.1 Ekhidna sp.
CTCCTCTATTTTTCATCAAGCAAAAAACCAATAATCTTCAATAGGTTTTTTGCCCCATGCTTGCAGTTGTTTGCGTATTTCCTTTTTGTCATCTGGCGATGCAACTACAATCAATATCTGAGCATTAGTCATGTTCGGTACTTCGTTAAAGTCTTGCATTACGATCCCGTACACATCCTTCCCTATTTTCCGATCATTGTCACAGACCCAATGAAATTCTTTTTCTTTCTCTAAAATCAACTTGGCAAGATCCTTTCCGTTTCTCCCTGCTCCCCAAATAACAAGCGGACGGTTTAGATCCCGATCCAACTCATTGAAATATCGAAGCTTCATTTCAAAATATCTGTTGTCTTTGTACTCCTCCCAAGTTCTAGATATGCGATTGGATCTATCCCTCCAATGATGAAGTATTTTATCTACCCCTACCACGTTTAAGCCAGCTTTGTAAAAGCGAAAGCAGAGGTCATAATCTTCTGGATAGATTTCAGGGTTAAAGGCGTCAACTGAACGAAAGTCATCTTCGTGAATAATCCAGCAATGAGATGGGATGACGCATTCTTGATAAATCTCTTGATAATGCGTACTATTTTTAGCCACTTCATTCAGCCACTCCTCATATCTTCTAAATCCACCACCAACTTCGCCCTCATCTACAAAATGCTCAGTACCGCCAGCTATGATGGTTCCTTTTCCATATTTCTGCCATTCTCTTACCAATACCTCTATTTTGTCCAAAGGCATTTTGTCATCAGAATCCATTCTATTGATGAGTTCGCCAGACAAGTGTTGGTATCCCTCTTTCAAGGTCGGAATTAACTTATGCCTTTTCGAATGAAACACCTTTATCCTAGCGTCCTTATTAGAATATTCTTGGAGTATCTCAGGCGTCTTATCAGAGGAATGGTCATTCACCGCTATCAACTCCCAATTCTGATAAGTTTGGTTAATAATAGAATCAAGGCAATCGGGCAGATAGGGCGCAGTGTCCTTGACTGCCATGATGATGGATACTAAAGGAGTATTATTCATTGGTACGCAAATTACTACTCCAATATTTTAACCCATACTCTTCCACTGATAAGCCGAATAAAAAACGAACCCACATCGTAAAATCAAACCAACAAACCTTGAAAAATCCGTCTTCAATAAATCTTCGAGCAGAGGTTTTTACGGGATTTTTAATGAGAGATAATTGTCCGTACTTTTTTAATTCTTGACAGAAATAAGCTGTTTCCATCAATCTTTTTTTAGGAAAGCCACCGACTCTAATTGCAGCTTCTTTTGTACAAAAGACTGCTTGATCACCATAATAGATATGGCCAAACCGATATCTAACTCTATTTATTAGTTCAATGACTTTAAATCTCCAGCCAGATTCTTGAAATGAGAATTCAAATGCTCCTGCGGGGATATTTGGTTTGCTAAGAAGTTCTGAAATGGAGTGATCGAAACCTTCGGGAAGAATGGTATCTGCGTCAAGAAAAAGAAGGTAATCTCCCTTAGCTTTTTCAATTCCAAAATTCAGACTTTCATATTTTTTTAACTGAAAGGAGGGATCTGAGTAGGCAGCAATATTTAAATCTTTAACAGAGTTCAGCGTATCATCGGTACTACCAGCATCGATTACTATTATTTGCAAAGACACCCTATTATGTGCCTTTGTCAAGATGTCTTCAATGGTTTTTCTTAAAAAACGTGATTCGTTCAAAGTGGGTATAATGATAGAAATCACAGACTCGTTTCTCTTAGTCGATTGAATTAGCAAATGATAGAAAACTAAGGTAGAAACAATTAGTCAATTTCAACTCGTGAAGACCAAGTCATCATCAACTGTGTATTTTTTTCAGTAAATTCATGGCCTCATTTCATTCGAATAGTTGGGCATACTTAATGACCATCTCGACAAATTTTTTGAGTTAGTTTCAGAAAAATATTAATGATTTATAGATGAAATTTTTTTTAGTAATTGCCATGTCATTGTGTTGTTTTCTTGCTTTTGGGCAGTACGAAATAACAGGAACATCAGAGCAAACAATTGACTTTAATGATTTTGATGGTAGTGGATTTGCTTCGACTGCAGCTGTTGGTCAGCTAGACTCTGATGACTGGAAGATCACAGGCATGAGCGACGGAGATTTAGATTTTGGAGATGCTGGAACTAGTGGGGATTATGCAAGAGGAACTTCAAGTGGATCAGTAAGCACAGGAGGAGTTTATGCCTTTGACATAGGTACTTCAGATTTTATATTAGGAGTACAACCGGGAGGAAGTGACTTCTCGCCAGGAACAATGGTTCTTAGAATTCAGAATAAAACAGGAGCGACTATTACCTCATTAGAGGTATCATATGAGATATATGATTTTAATGATCAATCTAAATCTAACTCATTGAATTTTTCTCACGGAGCGGATGATATCGCTTATGTGGATGAAGCATCGCTCAACTTTACAACAACCGAAGCGGAAGATTCTCCGGCGGCATGGTTAAAAACAGATAGAACAACGACGCTATCAGTTTCAATAGCAGCAAATGATGAATATTTTTTAAGATGGTCGAGTGACGAAGTAGGCGGAAGCGGATCAATGGATCAGTTGGGTATTGATGATGTGAAAATTACTGCCACTACGTCTGGCGGTCCCACTAAAATTGTTGGTTTTGAAAGTGAGACAAGTTCGGAGACTGAAACCAATTCAAATTTTAATACAACCATTCCAGTGACACTTGAGAATCATGATGGAACGCAAGTCGACCTTAGTGTAGCGGTGACAGGTGGCTCTGCTGAAAGTGGAGATTATACATTGAATACCTCAACTCTTTCATTTAATGCTTCTGAAACACAGAATATCTCCATTGACATCAACAGCGATGTAGATGTTTTTGATGAGACTATAGAGATCACCCTTGCTGAAACATCATCAGAAGGTTTTCTTGTCTCTCCATCTGTTCACACTATTTCCATTTCAGATGATGAAGCTCCAAGTTTGGTTGTCAATGAAATCCATGCAGACCCTGATGCAACTCTAGGAGACGCAAATGGTGACGGTTCGGTAGATACTGGGGACGATGAATTTTTTGAAATAGTCAATACAGGAGATGCGTCCGTAGAGATAAGCGATTGGGTCATGGCTGACGGGACTTCTGATAGACATGTTTTTACAAACCCCACTGTTTTAGCTCCTAATGAAGCCATCGTCGTATTTGGAGGAGGAACGCCAACAGGTTCATTTGGA
This sequence comes from Ekhidna sp., assembly GCA_045106975.1. Lineage (GTDB taxonomy): Bacteria > Bacteroidota > Bacteroidia > Cytophagales > Cyclobacteriaceae > Ekhidna. The sequence continues at coordinate 3,232 of JBGCFL010000225.1, forward strand.
GGTGCATTGACGCAAACATCTTCAACAGGAAATTTAAGTCTTAATAATTCGGGTGATGATATTATCTTGAGAGGCTCTGAAGGTACTGAGGTGCTTAATGTCACCTATGGGTCTTCGGCAGGAGATAATCAGTCAATCACATTAAACCCAGATCTTACCGGAACATTTGAACGCCATTCTACAGCAGACACAGATGATAGCTCCCTTTTCTCACCAGGGACTAGAATTGATGGTTCATCTTTTGTCCCTATTACTTGGGATGGCTCAGAAGATGATGATTGGACTAATGGAGATAATTGGGATGGTGGCGTCACGCCAACATCAGCGGATAATGTAGTTATAGCTAATGCAGGAACTGCCCCAGTAATATCGGCAGGAACGGAAGCTGGCAGTAACAATTTAGCTATTGATCCTTCTGCTTCATTGACAGTTAGCAGTGGTGGATCATTGGCCATATTTGGAACTGCTACAAATAACGGAACATACACAGTAGAAAAAGCGGTAACTGGCTCTGCTGGTTACAGTATTCTTGGCTCTCCTGTGACTAGCTCTACAATTGGTGATTTGAATTCGAATTACTTGGCAGGCTTTGACAATTTGGATGATAGCTGGACAACACCAACAGGTACAGATGTAATGACTGCAGGAGTTGGGTTTTTTGTTGGATATGATGCAGCCTCTCCTTCTGTAAGTTTTACTGGCACTCCAAATTCAGGCGACATAACATATACAGTAGCCGAAACAAGCGGTTTTGAGTTGATTGCAAATCCTTATTCGTCAGCCATAACTGTTGCTGACTTTCTTGGAGATAACTCCATAATTACCGGAGGAGTATACTTATGGGATGATGGTGGTACAAACGATGGAGCTGATCGAGTAGGTGATTATATAACTGTTACAGGTGTAGGATCAGCTTCGGCTGTAGACCCTACAGGACAAACAAATACTTTCGTAGGAAATAATGCTCCTGCAGATGATGGATTTATCGCTTCAGTTCAAGGCTTTTTTGTAGAAGTGGACAATTTTGGAACAATTACTTTTTCGCCAGATCATCAAACAACTGATGATGGGTCGAACGATGAATCGGATCACTATAGAAAAGTAGACTACCAAAAGATAAAGCTGGCCATCGAAGGAAATGGGCTCTACAATGAAGTGCTAATAGGCTTAGGAGAAGATGCAACTTTGGGAGTTGATAGGTCGCTGGATGCTAAAAAATTCGTAACAGAAAATCCGTTATCATTTTACTCCATGATAGGTGATGATAGATATGTGATACAAGGTTTGCCTTTAGCAGATCAGGAAAAAGTCAATATCACATTAGGTTTTGATTTGGCGAAAGCTGGATCTTTTGAAATGTCCGTAGTTAATATGTACAACTTTCCCGAAAATGTTTCCATCATATTGGTGGATCATTTATTGGGAGTATCATACGATTTAAGAGAAACCAGTTCTGTTGAATTCACAAGTGAGGTAGTAGAAAACGATCAACGATTTGAACTTCAATTCAGCACGAATGATATTCTTGCAGTAGAGGAGTTAACTTCTGAATTGAAAGCTTTCGGGAGCACATCTGAAATGACCATTCTTTCAAATGTGAAGGGAGAACAAAACATTTCTATTTACTCATTGGATGGAAAAATGACCTTTAATGAAAATGTCTTCTTCAAAAATAAAAGAGCAGTTATCAGCCCCAATTTGACTCGAAATAGGGTATACATTCTTAGAGCGGGCAACCAGTCTTTCAAATTTGCAATTAAGTAACAGCATAAAATAGAACATTATGAAAACGACATACAAAATCATTTTTGCAATTGCTGCACTTCTTTCAGTATCCGTTCTTTTTGCTCAAGGAGGTCCAGGTGCACCACCTGCTACTCCTATCGATGGAGGTTTAGGGCTATTGCTGGCTGGAGGAGCAGCGTATGGCATTAAGAAAATAAAAGAATTAAGGAAAAGAGATTGAAATTACTTCCATAAAAAACGGGAGCTTCGGCTCCCTTTTTTATGCTAAATTTTTCCTAAATGAGTATTCTTAAAATGATCTGGATACTTTAATCCGTACCCAAAAATCCTATCCATACTTGCATGACCAAAAAGAATGATTCCTGCTAGTTGCAATTCAAGGATAGCTAGATACCACCCCAAAACACCAATCAAAACCGCGATCCCTTTGTGGTGAAAGAGGTTGTAAGTCACAGCTCCTAATTGAGTACTGACAGCATATCCTACCATTCCAATATCTGGCGTAAGTATCAAAACCAGATAAATCCACCAAGCAAAATCAAGTTGGTTAAACAAAACAATAGAGAGCAAGAACATGGCTAGTTCTTCTAGCTTAATGGAATTTTTCATAATCCTAATATGTCCTACTTGCCGGCTCTATTTCCAGGTTGATAAGATTCTTCCGCCACGGCATCTACTTGTTCTTTATAAAAAGGAACATCCTTGAACTGAGCATCAGCATAGGGTTGAGCCTGATCATAAAAATGTGGAGATGAAGGATCACCACTTTGCCCACCAGCTAGCAGACTCTTTGCTTTCACTTTATCGCCAAACTCTACAACAGCAATAAAACTGTTGCCTCGCGTTCCGTAAATTTTGTTCACATCATGTTTGCCTCGCATTCCGTATGCTGCCAAAGCACCCCATCTCCCTGTTGTTAATCCTACAGCAATGCTAGGCGCATTGTCATCAAATGTCATATCGATATCTCCATTTGATCTTTGAAAGCGGTTTATATCGCCCCAAGGTGTATTCCAAGAACCAAATTTTTCTGTCAGTTCATTTATCACGCCTTCGAAAATATCCAGTCTTTTGGCTTCCGCCAATCCTGTACCGTAGTAGTTGAATTTATTCCATTCTACTATTTCAGCGGGGATTTTAGCTTTTTCATACAGTCTCATTCCATAAAAGTGTGCCAATGACATTCCAACAGATTCCTTTGAAGTGGTCATGTCCCAGTTTCTAAGTACATCAATTGCTTCTCCCATTTCAGCGTTCTTCGAATTGCTATTTTCATAGGCACTAACCAAACCTGGAATCACTTTTTCGAATGCGGGTAAGTATGGATCATATGCCATTTCTATCAATTTATCTAGCGTCAAACTTTGCGCATCAGAAAGTACATTGATGGCATGAATACCTCTGAAATTTTCTCTATTCATGGACATATAAGAAGGATAGTCTTCAGCTTTTGGACTATTTTCAGCCGCCGATGTGAATGGAGTAGAATTACAATTTTGAATCCAACCATTCTCAGGATTTTTCACAACGATAGCTTCAGAAACAGGATGCAAACCTTTCCAGTCAGTAGCAGGATTACTTCCTTCTACTGGTTGTGAAAAATCAAATGCTTCATCTCTTACAGGGATGAAATTTCCATGGTAGTAAGCAATGTTCCCTTCTGAATCGGCGTAGACCGTGTTATTAGAAGAATTGGTTTTCATGTCCATCATTTCATCAAAACCAGACAAACCACTTTTCTTCGTTCTAATATAAGATTGCTGTAGCGCTTTTACTGGTTCCCACATCATGGCTGTAGCCACCCAGCTATCATCTATTTTATGTGTGATCGGCCCATGGTGGGTTCGGTAAGTTGGGAATGTCTCTTCTTTCAAAGTTCCATTTTCAACATAATTAAGCTTCACTTCTCCAACCTCAACCGCTTTTAACTCCTCGCCATATTGATAGAAAAGACCTTCTTCAGTTTCTGTGATTTCTTCCTTAAACTCATCTATGACATCCGTGTACGTAGAAGTATGCATCCACCCTGTGTTTTCATTGAACCCTTGATACACAAAAAATTGGCCCCAAGTCACTGCGCCATACGTATTCAATCCTTCCTCACTTACCATGTGTACTTCTCCACGGAAATAGAAAGATGTGTGAGGATTGATGAGTAGCATCGCATCTCCTGATTCTGTCAGATCGCCAGAAATAGCAAATCCATTCGACCCTTTTGGTTCATCAAAAGGGTTGTCATAGACTAGTCCATTTCCATATTCATTCAAGGCAAGCGCTTTGTCTTCTTCATAAAAAGCTTTGATTCTCTTGGTAGACACACGCTCAATGTCCCCTCCAATAGATCCTTCACTAAAGTACATTGGCATCCATGGTTCGAATCGGGTAAGCAATGCTGGCTTTACATCAGGGTTGGAGGCCAAGTAATAGTTGATTCCATCTGCCCAAGCATCGCATAATTTTTTTAGCCACTCAGGGCTGCCCTCATAATTCTTGATTGCTTCTTCTTTAGTCATGAAGAGTCGAGCTCTCAAGTCACTCCAAATTGCGTCTTTTCCTTC
>JBGCFL010000226.1:0-5606 GCA_045106975.1 Ekhidna sp.
GCTGGTGAATGTGTAGCTAAAATGAATTGTGTATTTGGACTTGCTTCTAAAATTGCATTTACAACATTTTGTGAGTTACCTGAAGTACTTATTCCAATCAAAATATCCCCGGTTCTTCCTGCTGCCTTAATCATCCGACTATAAATATCATCATAGCCATAGTCGTTAGCAACTGCTGTTACATATGATGAGCTTTCTCCAGAAATGGTGAATACTCTATTAGTTACAGAAGACATCCGATTCAAAGACCATTCGGGGATAGACCTGAAAGGTTTATTGAGAGCTGTAACGGGTAAATTGACTTTTTCCTTTAAAGGCGGAGGTAGTACTATTACCATGCAGCTAGCTGAAAATCTCTTTAGAACCAATAGTGAAGAGCAAGGATCATTGTATAGAATAAGAACTTTGGGTCAAATAATCACCAAAGTAAAAGAATGGATCATCGCAGTTCAATTAGAGCAGTCCTATACAAAAGAAGAAATTTTAGCGATGTACTTAAATACAATAGAATATGGATCCAATTCTTATGGGATTCAAGTAGCGTCCCGAACCTTTTTCAATAAACTTCCTTCACAATTAGACTATCAAGAGGCAGCAAGTCTTGTTGGTTCCATTAATAAACCAACTGCTTACAATCCTGCATACAATCCTGATCAAGCAAAAAGAAAACGAACAGAAGTTCTTTATAATGTTCATAAATATGGACTAATTGATCGTGAAATGTACGACTCACTTAATACAAAGGAATTAGAATTGAACTATCTAGTTGAGAATCAGAATGAGGGAATGGCGACCTACTTTAGAGCTAGGACGAAAAATTATTTAATGAATTGGTGTAAAGAAAATGGTTATGATCTTTTTGATGATGGTCTGAAGATTTATACCACCATTGATAGTCGATTACAGCAATATGCTGAAGAAGCCATGATTGAGCACATGGATACTTTGCATCAGAATTTTATTGGGCATCTGAATGGTGACAAACCATGGATTGATGAAAAGGGAGTTGAGATTCCCGACTTTTTAAATAATGAAATAAAAAGGACTGATGCATACAAAAGTTTGAGAAAGCAATTCGGAGATGAGATTGATTCAATCAACTTCTACCTAAATAAGAAAAAGCAAATGAAGGTATTTAGTTGGGGTGGTGAAATTGACACGGTTTTTAGTTCTTTTGACTCTCTAAGTTATTATAAGCATTTTCTACAAGCAGGCTTCATGGCTATGGATCCAAGGACAGGTTATATCAAAGCGTGGGTTGGAGGCATTAACTATAAGTACTTCAAATTTGATCATGTAAAACAAGGAAAACGTCAACCTGGATCTACTTTTAAGCCCGTTATTTATACTGCCGCAATTGACCATAATTGGTCGCCATGTCAAGTAGCAGTAGATGCTCCCGTAACTTTCTCTATGCCTGGGCAGGATCCACCTACATGGACTCCTGATAATGCAAACAGTAAATTTTCTGGAGCTAGTCTTACTCTAAGACAAGCTTTGGCTCAATCTGTGAATAGTGTTACTGCCTTGATAATGAGTAAAATATCACCGCAGACAGCAGTTGAGTATGCTAAGAAGCTAGGTATAGAAAGTAGATTGGAGGCTGTTCCTTCTCTTTGTCTTGGAGCCGGGGGTGATGTTTCAGTCTACGAAATGGTAGGTGCCTATTCCACTTTTGTTAATAAGGGAACATTCATTAGACCTTATTATGTATCTAGAATAGAGGATAAAAATGGAAATGTTATAAAGCAATTTGTACCTGAAGAAAAAGAAGCAATAAACGAAGAATCTGCCTATGTGATGTTAAATATGCTTCAAGGGACGACACAGCCTGGAGGTACTGCAATGAGACTTGATAGAAGTCTTAGAGTGGGTAATGAAATAGGCGCAAAAACAGGTACCACTCAAAATGCATCTGATGGTTGGTTCATTGGCGTTACAAAAGACCTAGCCGCTGGTGGATGGGTTGGAGGTGACAACAGAAGTATTCACTTTAAATATTGGGCCATGGGACAAGGTGCAAGAACAGCAATGCCTATATGGGAAAAATTTATGCTCAAAGTATATGCTGATGAAAGCCTTGGATATGAAAAAGGAGCCTTTGAAAAACCAAACAGACCAATTCAAACAATTATTGACTGTGATCTATATGATGAGTCTCTTAGTCCCTCAGATACATCTCAGTATGATATTGTTGATGAATCTGATTTCATGTAATGCAATTCCAGCGTTATAAAAAAGGAGAGCATTCTCAATTACCCCATAAACCTGGAGTTTACAAATTCTTCGATAGTTCTAATACTATTATTTACGTTGGGAAAGCAAAAGACTTAAAGAAAAGAGTAACCAGCTATTTCACGAAGGGAAATCTAGACAATAGAAAAACTTACCGCTTAGTAAGTGAAATAAAAGAAATAGAATTTGTTATCGTTTCTTCAGAATTCGATGCTCTACTCCTTGAAAACAATCTAATAAAGGAAAATCAACCTAAGTTCAATATTCTCTTAAAGGATGATAAAACATTTCCAAGTATTTGCATCACCAACGAAAGATTTCCAAGAATCTATTCTACAAGGAACATAGATAAAGACAAGGGACAGTATTTTGGCCCATACACTAGCGTAAAAGCTATGAATAGCGTCCTTGAACTCATTCGAAAAGTTCATACTATAAGAACATGCAAATACAATCTATCAGAAGAAAACATAAAAAAAAATAAATTTAAAGTTTGTCTAGAATATCACATTGGTAATTGTTTAGGGCCATGTGAAGGACTACAAGGCGAACTGAACTATTTAAAAGATATTGATCAAGCCAGAAGTATACTGAAAGGCAAAACAAGTGTAGTGGCCAAGTCTTATAAGCAAAAAATGCAAGAAGCGTCAGAGGCCATGCAATTTGAAGTAGCTCAATCATTTAAAGATAAATATGATAGACTCGAAAATTTTCAATCAAAATCACTAATTGTAAATCCCAGCATTACCGATGTTGATATTTTCTCTATTGTATCCGGTGAAAAAAGTGCATTTATCAATTATTTAAAAATAGATAAAGGATCAATTGTTAATTCTGAAACCATAGAAGTAAAGAAAAAAATAGAGGAAGAAGATTCAGATGTACTTCAATTTTCAATCTTTGACCTACGTAAAAAATACAATAGTCATAATTCATCAATTCTTGTAAATATAAGTGTTGAAGAATGGGAAGGTGTAGAAATTGTAATTCCCAAAATAGGAGACAAAAGAAAACTTTTGGACCTATCTCTCAAAAACGCGCTATTCTTCAGAAAGGAAAAGATAACCAAAGATTCCGTAGTTCCAAATGAAGCAGTTTTAGAAAACTTGAAAAAAGACTTAAACCTCAAAGAACTCCCAATACATATTGAATGCTTTGATAACTCAAATATTCAAGGTACCAATCCAGTTGCTTCTATGGTATGCTTCAAAAATGGCAAACCCTCTAAATCAGATTATAGAAAATACAATATCAAAACAGTAATAGGTCCTGACGACTTTGCATCGATGAACGAGGTGGTTGGCAGACGATACAGTCACTTGAAAAAAGAAAAACTACCACTACCAAATTTAATAGTTATAGATGGAGGCAAAGGACAGTTAAGTGCAGCATGTGAAGCACTAAAAGACCTTGAACTATACGGAGATATACCTATAATAGGAATAGCTAAGAGGTTGGAAGAAATCTACTATCCAGAGGATAGCATACCTATATACATTAGCAAAAAGTCAACATCTCTAAAGCTAATACAGCAGCTCCGAGATGAAGCTCACAGATTTGCAATTACTTTCCATAGAAATAAAAGAAGCAAAGCATCCATAATTTCTTCTCTAGATTCAATAAGAGGTATTGGAAAAAACACAAGAGAATTATTGATGAAAGAATACAAAAGTATTTCACGACTTAAACAATCGAGCGAAAAAGACCTTATAGGTATTCTAGGTAAGTCAAAAGCAAGTATTATTATTGAAGCAATAAAAAAAGGAGATCTATAAATAGACCTCCTTTTTTTAATGCATAATTTCATTAATAGTCTTTAACACATCGACAACTGTTTCTATGCCAATCTCCAATTGTACTGTGATATATCTCCTTTGATCCTTTCTGAACAGAAATTAAACCAGATGTATTATCTGATTTCTTTTCAGCATCCCAATAGTTTCCACTAATACCAATGTTTTTGAAAATTCTACCTGGATCACCAAAACCTCCTGGAATCAAATTCAATCCACTTTCGCCACCTTTCTGAAGAGCAACACCAGCATTATGAATTCCGCCGTAGGTATTAAATAATAAATTCCATTCACCAATAGTCGGTATATGCCATCCATCTGGACATGCAGCCTGAGCTGCTTGGAATGTATATAACCTGCCATAGGCTTCACAATAAGCTGATTCATTTTTATAACAAAATGAGTCTGGAACTTCATAGTTTAGATTCTGTGCCATCCATGTTCTTTTAATGGTGACATCACCCTCAAGAACTATATCAACAGTGACTATCTTGTACTTCTTTCCATCTCTACTATCAGTCATTTCACCCATCTCTTGTGCAGATACAACACATCCTGATAGGATCAACAAACAAGAAAGCAATTTTCTAAAATTCATAATTAAGGCGATTAGGTTGTTAAAATTAATACTCCCAAAGTTCAGATTCATATTCCATCAAATCATACTCATACTTTTGCTGAATCATGATCGCTTTCATAGGATCCTTCGCAATTTCATCTGCATAATCCTGTCTTATATCAAGATCTTGATTATTTGAAATTTTTACGATTGGAGCACTAAATAGTCTTAATTCAAAAGCATCACTCATATTCAAATGAGCCGCAGGATTTTGATTGTTATAGTAAATTGCTCTATCAGCATAGGGTCCTCTAAATAAAGCTACAACATCGTCATATTTGAAATGTGCAATAGGTTTCTCAAAACCCTGAGGATTATAGTCTGAACCAGCATCTGCAGGTAGAAATAAAGAGATAGATCTAATATAATTATACATTCTAGATCTATTACGATCAAAAATAAGCTCTTCTCTCAAATAGATCACTGAAAACAAATCAGAAGGAATCTCCTCCAATCTTGGCTCATCTGATTCTTCCTCAGCACCATCGTCTGATCCAGAATCATCAAACGAATCAAATCCTCCTGAATTAAAACCACCTCCTACAAAAGGATTTTGTTCCTGTTCAACAGAAATATTTGATACGAAGATAATATCAGGCATGAAATTAATGCAAGAATCTGAACGATAAGGAGTTAATAACCCCTCATCAACTGCCTCGACTATCAATCTAGACATTTCGCCGTTTTTTGAGAAAAAAGGCTTGTTTTGCTTTTCCCCCATATCCATACGTCTCCAAACCATCTTATTAAACATGACTTGAGCCTCATCTACATTGGGTTTCACTAACGGTGCTAGCTCTTGTGCATAACCAAAAGATAGAGCAAAACCGAAAATGATTAAATAAACTAATTTTTTCATAACCTGTATTTTTGACAATTTACTTCAACGGAACGTTGATAAAACGAGTAAATTTTTGAAAATTTTCTACTTGTTTTCTAAAATTTTGTCTTTGAACTTT
>JBGCFL010000227.1:0-17806 GCA_045106975.1 Ekhidna sp.
GAGTTCGTTGAACTCTTCAATCGCTCGGATAAATTCATCAATCTTGAAAACTGGACACTATCAGATCAATCGGGATCATCTAGTTCATTTGGCTCCTTTATCATTCGCCCAGATAGTTTTATCATTCTCACAGAATCAGACAATGGTTCCTTATTTGAGGATTATGGGGACTATCTAGAAGTGGGAAATTTTCCTTCGTTGAATAATGGAGGTGATAGTATTATCATTTCCAATTCATCTGCGACAATTATTCATGAGATAGCATACGCATCTTCCACCTCAGGCACATCTACGGAATTGATCAATCCCAATGGTCCTGATTACTCCACAAGTAATTACGGGCTGTCCGCAGATACTGACGGTGGCACACCGGGAAAAGAGAACAGTATTTTTGATGATACACCAGATACTACTTCCCCTACGATTTCTAGTATTTCAGTCATCTCATCAACAGCACTGGAAGTTACATTTAGCGAGACAGTCCAGGAATCTACAGCAACTGTTGCAGGTAATTATGCCATTGATGGAAATATTACGGTATCAAGTGCAGAACGAGATAGTGATAATAATTCATTGGTTCATCTAGTAGTATCAGAATTAGTCTCTGGTGATACAAGGGTTTTAACAGTCAACAATGTATCAGATCTTTCTGGAAATGCTGTTTCGGCTAATTCTACCATCAGCTTTGAATACATTGAGACAGAAGAAGCTACCATTGAAGATATCGTAATCAATGAATTTTATGCTTCGCCCAATACGGACAGTTCATTACCCAATGCGGAGTTCGTTGAACTCTTCAATCGCTCGGATAAATTCATCAATCTTGAAAACTGGACACTATCAGATCAATCGGGATCATCTAGTTCATTTGGCTCCTTTATCATTCGCCCAGATAGTTTTATCATTCTCACAGAATCAGATAATGGCTTCTTATTTGAGGATTATGGAGACTATCTAGAAGTGGGAAATTTTCCTTCATTGAACAATGGAGGTGACAGTATTATCATTTCCAATTCATCTTCAACACTCATTCATGAAATAGCATATACAAGTTCTACTTCAGGAATTACCACTGAGCTCATCAATCCAAATGGCCCTGATTACTCTTATAGAAACTATGAATTTTCGATTGTCTCGGAAGGTGGCACACCGGGCGAAGAGAACAGTATTTTTGATGACACGCCAGATACAACAGCACCTGCATTAGATAGTGTAGCTGTGATCTCCGAGACACAGCTGGAGGTCTACTTTGATGAACCATTGGATGAATCGTCAGCAGAGACCTCTTCCAACTACACCATAGATGGCGAGATCACTGTTAGTACTGCTCAGAGAAATGAATCCGATCTGTCTTTAGTATTATTGACTGTTTCAGCACTTCAGTCAGGGATGATGCAAACACTTTCAGTAAATGGAGTTGCCGATCTATCTGGGAATGCTATCATGTCAGTAGAGAAAGAGTTCCGATATCTTGAAATTGAAGAAGCCGAAGAGGGTGATGTGGTGATTAATGAATTTTACGCTTCACCAACTACAGAGTCCGCTCTCCCCAGAAGAGAATTTATTGAGCTTTACAATAGATCGGAAAAATACATTGATGTAGAGAATTGGCGATATAGTGATGCTTCCGATACCTCTTCTACTTTTCCATCCTTTGTTTTGGAACCCGACAGTTTCCTGATCATTACGACCACTAGCGGAGCTTCCTCTTTTACGGAATATGGGGATGCAATAGGAGTAGGAAGTTTCAGGACACTCACTTCCAATAGTGATCAAATCACAATTTCAAATGAAAATGATAGACTAATTCATCAGATATTTTATGATGAATCCACATCCGGAATTACTACAGAACTCATCAATCCAGATGGCCCTGATTACTCTTTTAGAAACTATGGATTGTCGGCTGCCCCGGAAGGAGGAACACCGGGAAAAGAGAACAGTATTTTTGATGATACACCAGATACAATAGCACCGATTCTGGAAAGTATATCAGTAGTTTCATCTACGGAATTGAAGGTCACTTTCAACGAACCTTTAGATAAAACCTCTGCTGAAAGCATTGCTAACTATTCAATAGAAGGTGATGTTTCTATTAGTTCGGCCATCCTATTGGATACGATAAATAATGTAGTTCAACTTACGGTTTCAAGTCTACCTTCGGCGCAGATAAAAACACTAATCATCAATAATGTGACAGACCTTTCTGGCAATTCGATTGATGACAATTCATCTATTGAATTTGAATATCTGGCCACTCAGTTAGCAATAAAAGGAGACATTCTCATCAATGAATTCCTTGCAGATCCATTTGATAATAATGACGATTTTGTGGAACTATGGAACGTTTCAGAAAAGTATATCAATCTTACAGGATGGCAATTGCGTGATAATGCTGCTACATCAGAAGCGTTTTCATCGTTTATCATTCGGCCCAATGAATTTGTGATCATTTATGATGAAGATGCAACCATTGATTATTCCTCATTGGGTAATGCAATAGCGATTCCTAGCCTTACTCTTAACAATACAGACGATCAAATTGAATTACTCTCGGCAACCTCATTATCCATTGCTTTTGTGGCTTATTCTGGTCAGCCCGATGAAGGGATCTCATCAGAACTCATCAACCCAAATGATCCATGTATTTCTGAATTGAGTTATGATGAATCGGTAGCTGTTTCGGGTAATACTGCGGGTGCTCAAAATTCGATTTTTGATGAAACCCCGGATACTTCCTCGCCTATGATTACCTCTTACAACTTTGAGGATAATTTGACTATCAATTTTTCGGAAACCATGGATAGTGAAAGTCTAAAAAATGGGAGTTATCAAATTCAAGGGTTAAATATCAGTCAAATTCGAGTTTCGGAAAATTTATTTTCTGTGGAAATTTCATTTCAAGAAAATGTGGAGAAAGGAGCTGTTTATCAGTTGCAAGTGGCTGATGTTGCAGATTGCTGGGGTAACGAAATAGAAGCTGCTACACTTAGTTTTGGGATTGGAAGGGCACCAGCTTTTAATGAGTTACTCATAACAGAAATCATGGCCGATCCAGATCCAGCATTTGTCCTGCCAGATCGAGAGTATATCGAGCTATACAATACAACACGAAGTATACTTAACCTTGAAGGGGTGACTTTTTCAGACGAATCTTCATCTGCTACTTTACCCTCTATTGTTATAAACCCAGGCTCATACATCGCATTTACAACGACAACTGGAGCTGATGAATTTTTAGATGGAGCTGTTGGTGTTTCTAGCTTTCCTTCTTTAAGCAATAGCGGTGAGCAATTAGTACTTTCTTTAAATGATGAGTTACTCTTTTCTGTCACTTATGACAAGGCTTGGCATTCTTCTTTAGAAAATGAAGTAGGCGGGGTGTCTTTGGAAATGATAGATGTGACGAACCCATGCGCTGAGGAAAATAACTGGACTAGTTCATCAAGTACAAGAAGAGGCACTCCTGGGAAGGAAAATGCAAACGATGGGAATGTTACTGATAATTTCCCGCCAGAAATAGTGGCTGTTACAGCCATATCAGAGGATTCAATTAGAGTTGATTTTAACGAAAAAGTGAATCCAACCACAATTGATTTAGTAGATATTGCAATTGAACCATCAATAGATATCAATGATTTAGGTACTAATTACTTATCACCTAAATCATTGTTTTTGATTCTTGATCAATCATTAGCAGAAAGCACGCTTTATCAGCTAGCACTATCTAATGTTTCTGATTGCAATGGGAATGCATCAGATGAGCAATTGTTCGATTTTGCATTACCATCCCTGCCAAGCGAGAATGAAATTTTGTTAAGCGAAATACTCTTCAATCCATATACTAACGGAGTAGATTTTGTGGAACTATATAACAATTCAGATAGCTATTTAAACTTGAAGGATTGGCAATTGGCGAATCTGTCCGAAGGTGAAATTGATAATCAAAAGCAAATCTCAAATGAACAATTGGTCATTGAGCCACGAAATTTTGTTGCTCTTTCCATTGATTCAGATGTCTTGCTAACGAATTATCCCAAAGCAGATAAAAATGATTTCTATCAAATGGAGTCACTTCCTGCTTTTGCCAATACCGAAGGAACGGTTGTCTTGCTTAATCAGGATTCCATTGAAGTAGAGCGTTTCACTTACCTAGATGACTATCATTATGGATTACTTAATAGTGTAGATGGAGTTTCCTTAGAGCGTATTTCATATGCTGCCAGCAATAGCGGAGAGAACTGGAGATCAGCCTCAAGCACTGTAGGATTTGCAACGCCTGGATATCAGAACTCTCAATCTTTTGAAACCCAAACTCCGAAAGGAACAATTGAAGCAGAACCAAAAGTGTTCCTTCCTGGGAATTCAGGATCCGGAAGAGATTTCACATTGATTTCGTATCAACTAGAGACGTCTGGTCAGTTTGCCAATGTTAATATATATGATCAAACAGGTAGATTGGTTAAAAAATTAGCTGAAGGAATTCTTTTATCTAATGCTGGTTTTATTAGATGGGATGGTACTAATGATGACGGATCATTGGCAAAATTGGGTTACCATATTGTTCTTTTCGAGATCTATGATAGTACTGGAAATTCGCAAACACTGAAGGAGACAGTAGTAGTGGGAAGAGATTTTTAGAAATCTAAACCAAGACTTTTGCCACAAATTCGGTATTTTCGCATGATTTTATATGATTATTTAAGTAATATGCTATGAGCAATAAAACAAGATATACAGACGAGGAGCTGAAGGAGTTTGAAACGTTAATTCTTGCAAAATTAGAAAAAGCAAATAACGAACTAAACACATTGAAATCTTCAATGACACGAGGTACAGATTCTTCAGCATCTGTAAAAACATTGGAAGATGGAGCTGATACAGCAGAAAAGGAGCAATTGAATCAGCTTGCAGGTCGTCAGCAAAAATTTGTTAATAATCTTGAAAATGCTCTTGTTAGAATAAAAAATGGCACTTACGGAATTTGTGTAGATACTGGAAAATTAATTTCCAAGGAGCGACTTAAAGCAGTTCCTCACACGACTCAGAGTATTGATGCAAAAATGAACCGTAGCTAAGTGGACTATTTAGCTAATCATATAGAAGCACTCGTCTTCTGTTCGCCTAAGCCTATCAAAGAAGTTGATATACAGGAATGCTTAAAGGAAATGTTTGATGCAGATGTTCCTGCGGATGACATTACGAACGGATTGAAAACCATTGAAGAGAAATTTGCCGCGGATGCATTTTCTATGGGACTTGTAAAGTCTGGTGGAGGTTATCAGTTTTTGACTAAACCAGCTTATCAAGCCAGTATTGGCATTCTCTTAAAGCAACAGTCTAAAAAAAGGCTATCCAATTCTGCATTGGAAACACTAGCTATCATTGCTTACAAGCAACCGATCACAAAAAGTGAAGCAGAGCAAATAAGAGGAGTAAACTGTGATTACTCTGTTCAAAAGCTATTAGAAAAAGAGTTGGTGGAGGTTAAAGGAAAATCGGAAGGTGTAGGTAGACCCATTCTATACGGAACGAGCCAAAAATTCATGGATTACTTCGGGATCAATGATCTCAAAGATCTCCCCACTCCAAAAGACTTTAATACAGAGGAGAATTCTGTAGGAGAAGAGAAAGAGTAGTCTTCCGATCATTATCTAAGTAACTTTGCGAAAAATGAAGCTACTCCATTAAAAGGAGGAGTTGAGAAGTGAGTATTCTCGAAAAAATCGACCTATGAAACGTCCCAATAAGAAAGAAAAGCAAAAGCCTACAGAAATACGTCTAAATAGATTCATTGCCAATGCGGGAGTTTGTTCGCGACGTGACGCTGATAATTTGATTACTGAAGGCAAAATCAAGGTAAATGGGAAAGTAGTTTCTGAGATGGGGTTTAAGGTAGGGAAGATGGATAAGGTGGAATACAAAGGACGCCAGCTCAAATCCGAAACGCATCGATACTTCTTACTGAATAAACCTAGTGGTTTTACGACTACCATGAGTGATCCTCATGCGAAGAAGACGGTCATGGAGCTGGTAGACAAGGCATGTGAGGAACGTATTTATCCTGTTGGTAGACTAGACAACCCGACAACTGGACTCTTGCTTTTTACCAATGATGGAGAATTGGCAAAGAAGCTGACTCACCCATCACACAAGGTGAAAAAGATTTATCAGGTTGGGTTGGATAAAGCGATTACAAAAGATGATTTTGAGAAAATACTCAATGGAGTGAAGTTGGAAGACGGAATCGCTACAGTAAATGAACTAGCTCTAGTTGGTGAAGGGGGTAAAGATCTAGGTATCGAAATTCACATCGGTCGAAACAGAATTGTTCGTAGAATTTTTGAAAGCTTAGGGTACAAAGTAAAGAAGCTAGACAGAGTTATGTTCGCTTCATTAACTAAGAAAAACCTACCAAGAGGCAAGTTCAGGCCTTTGAGTCCCAAAGAGATAATGGGCTTGAAAGGTATCAAGTAACCCTCCCGATTTTACTCTTCCTCTGATACCAATTGCTTATCGTGAAGCTCCTTATAGGCTCCACCTTTTGCCATTAACTCATTATGAGTTCCTTGCTCGACCACTTGGCCATCATCAAGCATGACTACTTTGTTAGCTAGTTTCGCAGAAGAAACTCTGTGTGAAATGACAATGGAAGTTCTTCCTTTCATTATCCGCTGCATCGCGTTTAGAATTGCATTTTCCGTTTTAGTGTCTACTGCAGATAGAGCGTCATCAAGAATTAGAATTTTAGGTTCTCTTGCTATGGCTCTTGCAATAGAAAGTCTCTGCTTTTGACCCCCTGATAGGGTAATGCCTCTTTCGCCTAGCTTAGTATCAAATCCATTTTTGAAGTCTTTAATGTTACCTAACAAGTCAGCATCTTCGGCAGCTTTTTCTATTTCCTCCATACTCATTTCTCTGTTGCCAAAAGAGATGTTGTTAGCAATAGTGTCTGAAAACAAGAATACATCTTGAGGCACATATCCTACTTGACTTCTAAGAGATGATAAACTATAATCTTTCACACCAACACCATCAATCAAAAGGTTTCCACTTTCAATATCATAGAGCCTACATATCATGTTGGCTATCGTGCTTTTCCCAGAACCCGTAGTTCCTACTATAGCAATGGACTCTCCTGGCTTTACACTGAATGAAACATTTTTCAATGCTTTTATACCTGAGTCAGGATAGGTGAAGGATACGTCTTCAAACTGTATGAGACCTTCCAATTCTTTTTCTAAATCTTTCTCCGAAACAATATCTGTTTTTGTATTGAGAAACTCATTGATTCTTTTTTGAGAAGCTGCTGCCCTTTGAATGATAGAAGTAATCCAGCCGAGAGCGGTTACTGGCCAGGTAAGCATATTTACATAAATGATAAACTCGGCAATATTTCCAGTGCTTACTTCACCATCAAATACTTGAATGGATCCAACATAAATGGTGAGAATGACGCTCAGGCCAATTAATGCCATCATTAAAGGCATAAATAATGCTTGAACGAAAGCAAGCTTTAACGACTTGTCTTTGTACTCTTCACTCACTTCATCAAAATCATTCGCCATCGATTCTTCTCGAACAAATGACTTTATAACTCTTATTCCTGAAAAGGCTTCTTGAACAAATGTGCTTAGCCCAGAAAGACTTCTTTGAATTTCCTCAGAACGCCTATTAATGATATTGCTAACAAAATAAATACTGAATGAAAGAAGTGGAAGCGGTAGCAAAGAATAAAAAGTAAGAGTCGGATTGATGCTAATCATGTAGGGAATAACCATGACTAGAAGTGTAAATAGATTCACTCCATACATCAGAGCTGGTCCAATGTACATTCTCACTTTACTCACATCTTCTGAAATCCTAGCCATCAAATCGCCTGTGTTGTTTTTGCGGTAGAAGCTAAGTGGCAGGGTTTGATAGTGTTCATATATTTCATTCTTCAAGTCAAATTCTATTCGTCGTGACATCACAATGATCGTTTGACGCATAAAAAATAAGAATACACCTCTGAGAAGCGCTGAGACTAAAATCAAAACGGCAATAATTACTGTGCTTGAGATTAGTTGATAAGTTTCTTTTTGAAGCTCAAAGCCAGAGAATGATTGAAATATGCCGTAACTCTTCCCTAGAATATCAAATGCGTATCTAACTAAAACGGCAGGAAGAATTGCGAAGAAATTCCCGACTATTATAAAAAGCGCACCAGAAATTAGGTGAAATTTATATTTTACTAGGTATTTATTGAGGTATGAAAGCTCTTTCACAGAATATTATAAAGGTCTGACTGTCAATTAGTTTTTATGGAAAATACGATATTTTTGCACCCCTTCTAGTCACCCCAGTAGAGAAAGGTTTAAAATTAGAATAAAGTTCATACAATGATAGACACAGAGACCCAAGTAATTCAGAAAAGCGTGTTTGACCAAATGGCAGACCTTCAGCATGAGCAGGTAGTATTTTGCAGAGATGAGCATACAGGCTTGAAAGCAATCGTTGCAATTCATAATACAGTATTGGGTCCATCTATGGGAGGAACCAGAATGTGGAACTATACGACAGAAGAAGAGGCTTTAAATGATGTACTTAGACTATCTAGAGGAATGACTTTCAAGTCAGCTCTTGCAGGATTGAATATAGGTGGAGGTAAGGCTGTCATCATTGGTGATGCGAGAAAGCAAAAGAATGAGGTGTTCATGAGACGCTTCGGGAAGTTTGTGAATAGTCTCAATGGTAAATATTATACCGCAGAGGATATGAACATCAGTTCAAAAGACATTGAGTACATGAGCATGGAAACGCCTTATGTGGTGGGTAAGCCAGAGTACATGGGAGGTTCAGGTGATCCTAGCCCTATGACTGCTTATGGTGTGTATATGGGAATGAAAGCAGGAGCTAAAAAAGCTTACGGATCTGATTCTTTGAGTGGAAAAAACATTTTAGTTCAAGGAGCAGGTCAGGTGGGTAAATACCTTGTAGACCACCTTATGAAAGAAGATGCTAATGTTTTTATAGCAGATATTTTCGAGGATAAAATAAAAGTGATTACCGATAAGCACCCAACTGTCTCTGTAATAGACCCAAATAATGTCTTCCAACTAGAGGTGGATATTTATGCTCCATGTGCTATGGGAGCAACAATCAATGATGAGACAATTGCGGAAATGAAGTGTCAAGTTGTGGCTGGTGCGGCTAATAATCAGTTGGCAGATGAAATGAAGCATGCAGCAATGCTTAAAGATAGAGGTATTATATATGCGCCAGACTTCTTGATTAATTCGGGAGGGATAGCAAATGTGTACTATGAATATTTAGGTAATTACAATAAGGAAAGAGTGATGGCATCTACAGAGTACATTTATGATGTATGCTTGGATGTACTAAACCATGCCGAAGACAATGGTATGAGCTCTCATGAAGCGGCACTTGCATTAGCTTTGCAGCGAATTGAGAATGTAGGCAAGGTAAAGCTGGGCGTTTAGAATTAGTTCTAAATTTCAGATTTCCAAAAGAGGACTGAAACAATTTTTGAAATGATAACTGGTCTTCACGCTAGTGAAGCAAACAATTGACATAATGTTAAATCGTAGGATACTAAGAGTAAAAGCAATGCAAGCCTTATATGGCTATTTCACGGCAGTAGAGTCGATGAAAGAGGGGAGTAAAAATGAGTTGCTAGAAATGCATTCTTTAGATCCTGCAAAGCATGATTTTGCTGATAAAGGACTTTTTGAAGAAAGAAAGAAACTAGCTGTTCAGCTGTTCAATAAAAACTTGCTAAAAGGAAGTGTGGAGGATGCTGATAAGGTTGATTCTGAAGTCCGGACAAATGTTAACAACGTACTTCATGAATTTTCTGTCAAGCTAAATAAAGAAGCTCGAGCAAGAAAAAATGAGATGATGAAGGAGTCTCGCAGAATTCAAGAAACGTATTTGAAATTGTTAATTCTCCCAATTGAAATTGAACAGCGTGAGAAGTTAGAAAAGGAAAAGGAAGAAAAGGCATACGTAACGAAGGCAAAGAGAGCTTTTCCATTCATTAATAACATTATCGTGAATGCGTTAAAAGAAGATGAAGATTTCCAACAGGTTATTGGTAGAACAGGAGTAAGCTGGAGTATAGAGCAAGAAGAGATTAAATCTTGGTATAGAGAACAGATCAGGACTGCCGAACCTTTAGAAAACTTTTTTGATGTGAATAAAGATGCCGCATCTGATAAAGCACTGGTATCAGAACTCTTTAAACGAGTTATTTTCAAAAACGAGACCATCAATTCTTATCTAGAATCCCAGAGTTTACACTGGTCAGAAAATCAACCTATCATCAAAAGTTTGGTGGTAAAAACGTTGAAAGATTTGAATGAGGATGGAGAAATTCGGTTGGCAGAACTTACCAAAAACGGCGAAGAAGACTTTCAGTTTTTAGAACGTCTCTATACAGATGTGATTGAGCAAAATGATTTTTTGGAAGAGCAAATTCAGGCAAACACGAAAAATTGGGATGTTGACAGGATTGCACTAACTGATCGTGTTATTTTAAAGTTAGCTGTCGTTGAAATGATGAATTCACCAAGCATTCCAATGAAGGTGTCTATCAATGAAGCTATCGAGATTTCAAAAATCTATAGCACCCCAAAAAGTAAACAATTTGTGAATGGTGTTTTGGATGTACTTGCAAACGACCTAACTTCGTCTGGCAAGATTAGAAAGAGTGGTAGAGGGCTTATTGACAATAAATAAGTCTAGTGAAAATTTAAATAGTATAAACATGAGTAAATCATCAGGAGGTTCTTTTTTCGCATTTTTATTCGGTATCCTCACAGGAGGTATTCTGGGTGTTTTATATGCGCCAGATAAGGGTACTAATACTAGAGATAAACTTACTTTCAAATTGGATAAGCTGAAAAAACAGCTTGAAGGCTTTTTGGAAGATGTTGCAAATGATAAAACTGTGTTGACTAATACAGCTAAGGATCAGGGAGAAAAAATAGTAAAAGATGCTAAGGATAAAGCGGAAAAACTTTTAGACGATGTAAACGGCTTGATAAATCAGATTAAGAAAGATTAAAGGTTTAACATTTCGTTAAGAATATCGAAACAATATCTTTCTTACTTTTGTATTGTTAAAAGAGAAAATTTAGAAAACATGAAAATAACAAAAATCATCTTAGGAGTACTTGTAGCTGTTGTTGCAACAAGCTGTAGTAACAAAGACTTAGAGTCTAGAATCACAAAATTAGAGGGTAGGCTAGCTGCTGTTGAAGGTGGAGGAGGAAGTTTCCCATCTACAGGTAGACCAACACCAGTTGCAGCAAACAACACGACACCTGCTACTCCAGCTGAAAAACCGGAAGGACCACTTCCATCATTCAAGTTTGAAGAAGAGCTTCACGATTTCGGAACGATCACTGATGGAGATGTTGTAGAGCATACTTTCACATTTGTGAACACAGGAGAAGCTCCATTGATCATTACAGATGCAAAAGCTACTTGTGGTTGCACTGTTCCTGAAAAACCAACCGAGCCAATTGCTGTAGGAGAGACAGGAGAAATCAAAGTAAGATTCAATAGTAAGGGTAAGCCAGGTGTGCAGAACAAAACAGTTACTTTAACTGCTAACACATGGCCAACTACGCACAGAGTAAGAATTAAAGCAAACGTTTTGAAAAACGAGCCTGTTCAATAAGTGCAGTAATCACAACCAATTTTATTAACATTGCCTTCCGAATAATCGGAAGGCTTTTTTTATTTCAATAACAGAGAGAATGAACACAGTTTTATTGCAAGCAGGTGGAGGAAGTGACTTCACTTCATTTTTACCGATCATAGGTATGGTCGCTATTTTTTACTTCTTTTTCATAAGGCCACAGCAGAAAAAGCAGAAGCAAACTAAGAAATACTTAGAAGAGATTAAGAAGAATGATCGTGTTGTAACTACTGGAGGTATACATGGCAAGGTGATTGAGATATCTGATACTACGGTTTTGATTGATGTGGACAGAGGAACTAAATTATTGGTTGAAAAAGCATCCATTTCTTTAGAGGCAAGCCAGCGACTTAATAAGCCAGAAGAAGAGAAGGAAAAGAAATAATAACTTAATTACGGATGGCAAGTCCAAAGATATTTAGTAATTGGAAGGTAGTAACTCTCTCATTTTTGGGAGCTACTACCTTTTGGTTTTTTAGTGCTTTGGGCAAGCAATACAATACACGTATTACCTATCCTATCGAGTTTGTCTATGATGCTGATAGCTTAATAGCGATTAAACCACTCACTGAAAAAGTAGATATTGATGTTTCAGGAGGAGGCTGGGATGTTTTAAGAGAGGGTTATTTATTTGGTGCAGATCCTATTAGGATAGACCTAGAAAACCCTGCATCTATTCGTTTCTTGACTAGAGCTACTATCCTTCCTATCCTCACAGATCAGCTTAATCAATTCACCATAACCTATCTCTACACCGATACATTATTTATCGATATAGACAGGAAAATTTCAAAGAAGGTCAATTTGACTATCGATTCCTTATCTATTAGTATGGATGATAATTATAGGATAGTCTCCCCAATAACTATTTCTCCCGATACAGCTATTATTTATGGCCCTTCTAGCTACATAGACACTCTTCAAAAGACACTCAGAGTTGATTTAGATGTTTCGGGTATTGACAAAGATTTTGACAGATTCGTAAAGTTAGGACTCTTAGATGATCATCAAATCATATCAGATCCTACGACGACAAAAGTAAATTTCGAAGTAGAGCGATTCGATCAACTAGAGATAGAAACGCAAGTCGAGTTACTCAATTTTCCAGATGACTCATCTGTCTTTGTTACTAACCCTGAAGTTTCCATAAAATTTGTGTCAAGAAGGTCTCTGGAGCAGGAATACTTTGCAGAGGATTTTAAAATCATAGTTGATTATGAGTTGATCAATAAAAGAGATTCAATTGCTCCAGCTATTATTCTTTTCCATCCAGAGACAGCCTTGGATGTAGAGGTAGCCCCTGATTCACTAGACATTACCTATGTCAAATAAGCCAGTCATAGTTGGTGTAACTGGCGGTATTGGTTCTGGAAAAAGCACCATTTGCAAAATATTTGAGGTACTAGGTTGTAAAGTCTACTATGCTGATGATCGTGCAAAATCGCTCATGGAGCACAATGAGAAGATTTTGGTTGGGGTTCAATCCCTTTTTGGCAAAGAAGCTTACCAAGAAACTAAGCTTAACAGAAAGCATATATCGGAAAGAGCTTTTAAAGATGAGGACTTATTGGGTAAACTGAATGATTTGGTTCATCCAGTTGTGAAATCAGATTTTCTAGGTTGGGTATCTGAAAATAGAGAGAATGGTATACTTCTAAAGGAGGCCGCCCTTCTTTTTGAGAATGGCTCCTATAAGGACTTGGATAGCTGTATTTTAGTAGTATCTGATGAGGAGACTAGGATTAGGAGGGTCTTGTCAAGAGACTTACACAGAGACGAACAAGGAGTGAGGGACATCATAGGAAAGCAGATGAGCGATGAAGAAAAGAGACCACTTGCAAATTTTATTATTGACAATAATGGAGAGGCATCAGTCATCCAACAAGTTTTGGAGATTCATTCAAAACTCAGTTAGTCTTCACATAGTATCTTATCAAACTCTTGTTTTGTGTAAGCTTTAGAGAATATCAATTCGCCTTTTTTGTTGACATAACTGACCACATGAAACCCAGCCTTGCTTAGATGCTGATCAGCAAAATATAGAGGATTGTCTGTTGACCCAATGTTAAATATATCTGTAAACTCAGGCTCTAGGATGATACCATTTCTAGTGCTAATAAGACCATACTTCCCTTCTTTTACAAATTTCCATATTTCTTGATCTTTTGCCACAGTTAGAAGTGTCATTAACTCTACCGTGTTTAAAACTGACTCACCCGAATAATCTATAAAGTCATAGAAGTTGTTCTTCTTCACCCGAAAAGTGGAGTCATCCCAAGAATAGATTTCATCATAAATAAATTCTAAGATAGGCTGTTCTTCTAAGTCAAATAAGCCGTACTTACCATTCATTTTTGCAGCGTATTTATTTCCTATTTTTTCTAGTCTGGATTCATATTTTGGCATAAATATCACTTGCTCTGCTAAATCAAAGCACCCAATTTTATTATTATCCAATAGAAATATCATTTGATCTTTTTTATCCAGCACGTCAAAGACGGGCTCTAGTAGAAATTCACCATTGGTATTCATTAGACCTTGCTTGCCTCTTACTTCTACTTTTAGAAGGCTATCATTTAGAAATGTGATTTGGTCAAAACTTCCACTGATTGCAGATACTCCACTTTCATTATAGATAGTTACACTTCTTTCGTCTCCGATGGATAAATATGAAGTATTAGGGAAGGTTTTGAGTTGGTAGTCCTCTTGAATTTCAATTGAATTTCCATTATTAAATAAGACGCTCGATTTTTTACCCTTTTCAGTATAAACTGAAAAGTCATTGATCAATTTCAAAGAATCATACCCTCTAGAAGGGAGTGTTCCTTTTTTTCTAGGGAGTAGCATCCAATCTTCATTAGTCTTTAGAGCTAGCCAGCCATTGTTGGATTCTAAATAAGGAAAATACCTGTCCATAACATCTTCTTCTAAGCTATTATATAGTTGGTATCCTTTCGCCGATTTCAGGTAGTAACCAGCCTCATCTGGATAGATGGTGTATTCTCCCCAGGGAATCAAAAAATTCAGGTTATTATCCAGTAGACATTCTCGATTATCTCTAAAGCCAATAAACATTTCATTACGTACAATTTCAATGTCTTCGAACTTGAATTCAAGTGATAATCCCTTCTTATGAAGCTCGTTGGTGATTAGTTTTTCTGTATAAACGGCAAGAAGGCCTCTTTTTTCAAAAATCCAAAAAGAACCATCTAAATAGATATCATCGTATTTGGTTTCCGTAATGGGAACGCCTTGAAAGCTGATCAATTCTGATTTTTCATTTTTGGTTATTTTGATCCATCGGTTTTTCAATACTTCGGCATTGTCAATGGCTTCTTCTAGAATTCTAAAACCACTTTTATGATAGAGGTATTTTTTGCCATTCCGCGTTATCAGTGCAGCGCCATTGGTCAAATCAATATATCCAGTTACTTCGTTCAGAACTACTTGTCCTAATTTATCAATGATAATACCTTGTTCGCCTTTTTGGACAAATATCCAGTCGTCTTTACTGGTGCTGCATTTGTTCCCAGTTTGAATACCATCAAAGTCATAGTCAATTATTTTTTGTCCTTTTTGAGTTATGAAACCAAATTTCTCTCTGTCCATTGCAGGAAAAAGAGAGTAGTCCAAAGTTTTAGAAATAGTTAGTAAAGAATCTCGGTGTGGGTGTCTGGAAATGGATGCTTCTGTTTGTTTTGGAAGATAGTAGAGGAGGTTGGCAGCTTTTTTTTGAAGGCTAATAGTCCGACACATGTCCATAAAGGAAATGTAGCTTTCCGCAGAGTGATCCAGTGTAGCGAATCGTAGTATATACTCTTCTACTTCAAAGCGAAAACGAGTACTTGGGTACGATACTAAAAATTGATAATATTCAGGAAGCTTCCCGCTTTTTGTTAAGTCATCATAATTAAGTTGATCTAGTATTTCTCTCGCTTCAGGAATAAAAATGGAAGTGGAGTAATCGGCAATGAAATCATTAACCTCGCTTCTTATTTGATTGGTTCGGACATTTGAAAAAACAATACTATCTCTCTTAAAATCTAAAATTTCTGAATAGACAGATTGTGGATATTTCAATCTGTACAATTTCACGTTTTGAACAGATAGATTAGAAAGTAATACTTGAAATTGTTTGTCTCTGATTTTAGTCTTCAGCTTAATAATAAGGTCTAACTCTATGCCATCATCTGCTAACTCTTCTATTAGTTTTTCATCAGCCACTTCAAAATCAGTGATCGATTTATTGATAAAAATTCGGGCACTATCTAGGTGGTACTGTTTAAAAGTGGTTGTTTGATAGAGGAATGCTTGATAGTAATCTACACCAGGATTGAGCGGTTCCTTTTCTGCTGCTTTTTGAATGAGCTCTATCGCCTTTTCATAGTCACTTTCTTCAATAGCCTTTTTTATCCGGTCTAGTTTCCCTGCGAAAACAATGAAGGGTATAATGAAGATGATAAGTAGCGCCTTTTTAAGCATGAGACAAAGTAACTAAAGACTACTTCCATATCCATGAAAATTTGATGTTCAGCCCTATCACAAAACAATCTTGTTAGTGATTTATAACAGTATTCAGAATGGTTATTGTTGATCTAGTTTGCGAAGACACTTCCAAATCAAATCTGCTTCATAGCCCTTATTTGCTAGGAATGAAAGTGTTTTTTTCTTTCGCTTGTTGGGTTCATCTCTCTCCAGCTTTTCCCATTTTCTTTCTGCTAGTTCAAATAGGCGTGATTCGTATTTCTTCGAATCAATTCGATCCAATGCATTTTCAATAGCAGATGAAGATAGCTTGTGAGAGTATATATTGGCCTTTATCTTTTGCTTGCCCCAAGAATTGAACTCAAATTTGTCATTGCAATACGCGTTTGCAAATCGCTGTTCATTTATAAACTTTTCGGTGGTTAAGTCTGAAACTACCTTTTTAGCATCTTCTTCTCCAACTCCCCAATCCAAGAGTTTTTCTAGTAGCTCATTGGGAGATCGTTCACGAAAGGCACAGAACCTCCCAGCTCTTTGTTTCGCTTCCTTAAACTCCAACTGCCTTGGCATGATTTATTTGATATAGCCTTTTCTTTTAAGTACTGTTTCGAAAAAACGGATCTCATTTTCGTTGTTGAAGATCCTAAAAGGAAAATGGAGTAGCTGTGCTTTGCTTGCATACAAAATAAAATCCTCTTTTCTCTTTTCAGCCCGTTTGATTTGATCCCATTTCATTGGCATGCCTTGCTTGGCATTCAGCTTAATAAGGATTTGCTGTGAAGACAGCTCATAGGATAGTTTTTGAAACATGAATTTCCCTTGCTCTAGCTGAGTAACACCTGCAAATTGGATTAGCCAGAAAAGCAGATAAAGAGAAAGTGCTATGGTTGCTCCAGTTATCCACCAGTGGCTTGGAGCAAGAAAGTATCCTGCACAAATAGCTAAGTAAATCAGTAATACCCACCATTGCTGTCTCAGCACTGCTTTGAATGCGATTCCTATATATTTTTTAGTTGGTAGTTGGTATTTTTTCGTTCTTACGATCATTCTGCTGCTCTTTTCCAGTACTAAATTTTACACCGCGAATATAATCTCAATTTGTGCTAACCTGATACTTTCCCTCAATGATATAAGCACAAACAGTTAACTTACGAATTGATTAAGCTCTATGAACATGAAAATTGCAAAATACATTATCCTGATATGTCTCATTTCTACTTTTATTTCGTGTAAAAACAGTGACGTTGAATTACCTCTTAATGAGATGGCTACATACGATGTAATTCAAACAGAAATTTGGGATACGCAATGCATTAGTTGTCACACTGCAGGCAGTTCTTTTGCGAAACAATCCGATTTAATTATGACCGCAGATCAATCTTATGCTCAGTTGGTCAACCGGGCGCCTGATAATAAACAAGCGTTGGCCGATGGATTAGAATTGGTGGGGACTGAGGGCCTCCCTAGTTTGTACACCAGTTTTTTGTGGGAAAAAATTAATGCTAATGACGTAGAGCATTTCTACGATGATCACCCTCTCTATGGAGCAATTATGCCTTTGGGGGGAGATTTCTTAACAAATGGCCAGCTAGAGTTTATTCGAGATTGGATTAT
>JBGCFL010000228.1:0-6664 GCA_045106975.1 Ekhidna sp.
TAAAAACAAGACTTACCTTTTCTTCCTTTTTAAGTAAATGAGATAGCGCGATCCCATCTGCGAGACCCATTTGTGGGCCAAGGTGAGAAATCATTCCCACGATGTTATAATCCTGTGTGCCAAAGTGAAAACTTCTATCTCGACCTTTAGTAAAGCCATTCAATTTTCCTTGAAACTGAGAAAACAAACGTTGAAAAGGAACCTCTCGGGTAGTAAACACACCCAAATTTCTATGCATTGGAAGAATGTACTCTTTCTTATTCAAAGCAAGAGCCGCACCTACAGAGATGGCCTCTTGACCAATGCCAGAGAACCATTTACTGATTTTTCCTTGGCGTAAGAGAATGAGCATTTTATCCTCAATTAGTCTCGGAGTGACTAGTTCTTTGTGGATAGCTAAAAGCTCTTTGTTGGTACGTTTCTTTCTATCGAATTTCATGGGGCGTTGGATTTCAGATGCGAAATAAGCGGATTAAGCCCAAACCTTCAGCCCTTCTGTGCAGTTTTTACAGATTTCTATTTCAGAACGAGACTTTAAGAGGGCATTTCTAAAGTTTTCGTATTTACTGGATGACCAAATGGTTTCAAACGACTGATCTCCCACATTCCCAAAATTGTGCGTTGCGTTTTTATCAAAGCAGCATGGAATCACATTGCCATCCCAGGTAATTACACAGGAATTCCACATTTTCCAGCACTTATTTTCGAGCTCATTCTTAATGCTAAATCGCCCGTCTGGCTCTTTGCGATAACGAGAGTACTTATCTATGGTAGGAATAAGATCACTGCCATTTTCATAATCATAGATCTGTGCGGTTTTAAACGCTACTTTGTCTACTCCATATTCTTTAGCCAGTTTCTTTATTTCAGGGATTTGGTGCTCATTGGGTTTCACAACCAAAAATTGCCAAACCACTTTTGGAGAAGAGCTCTTCAGTTCTTTTCGCCACTTAAGAATATTCTTCGTTCCTTCTAGTACTTTACTCAAATCACCTTCTTTTCTGTACGATTCGTAAGTGTCCTGAGACGACCCATCAATGGAAATGATTAAACGACTTAGACCTGATTCAATCGTTTTTTTTGCATTTTCATCATTTAAAAAATGAGCGTTTGTGGAAGTGGTCGTATAGATTTTATGACGGGTAGCAATTTGGACCATATCTAAAAATTGAGGGTTTAGATAGGGTTCTCCTTGAAAGTAGAAAGTGAGATAAAGTAAACGTTCACTCACATCATTCATGATTTTCTCAAAAAGAGAAACATCCAATTTTCCTGTAGGACGAGTAAACGAGCGAAGACCACTGGGGCATTCCGGACACCTTAAATTACAGGCTGTTGTAGGCTCAATGGCCATACTCATTGGGAACCCTGAGATCTTAGCCTCTCCTTTTTTCTTGGATAAATGATAACTCGACCAAATATTCCATGCATTCACTATCCTTTTAGGCGTTAATTTTGATGCGAGTGATAAACTATCGTGGAGATTGATTAGCATTTATAAAGTAAAGATCGGTGTGACCGAGACAAATAGAAAAGAATGAGAGAAGTAATATCCAAGCTTTCGACGTACTTGATTTTATTGTTTGGCATGTGTAGCATGAATGCTGCCGCTCAAGTTCAATTAACCGATAAGGCTGAAATTGCCGTAGTTACCGTAGGACCTTACCAAGGCGAAGTGTGGTCGGCATTTGGGCATAGTGGTATCCGAATCTACGACCCCTCGTTAGGGCTAGATTGGATTTATGACTATGGTCTTTTTGATTTCGAGCAAGAAAACTTCTTTTTCAATTTTGCTAAAGGACTCCTTAAGTACAAGATAGGAGTCAGAAAATATCCTCGCTTTCTAAAAATTCAGAAATACTACAATCGGTCTATTCGTGAACAATACCTGAACCTCACCCTGGAGGAAAAACAACGCTTGTTTGATTTTTTGCAAAACAACGCAAAACCTGAAAATGCAGAATACCTGTACAACTACGTGTATGATAACTGCGCCACCAAAATCAAAGACGTCTTAGAAGAAACAAATCCAGATAGAATCACTTTCGATTTAAGTTATAAAGAGGAAGGTAAAACGATAAGAGACCTAATGGACGATTATCTTGATCTTCAGCCTTGGGGCGAATTGGGAATCAACTTGGGCTTGGGAACTCAGATAGACA
This sequence comes from Ekhidna sp., assembly GCA_045106975.1. Taxonomy (GTDB): domain Bacteria; phylum Bacteroidota; class Bacteroidia; order Cytophagales; family Cyclobacteriaceae; genus Ekhidna. The sequence goes on from JBGCFL010000228.1 coordinate 2,163, forward strand.
AAGAAGCGACAGCCGATGAATACATGTTTCTCCCTGATTATGTCTTTATATCTTTTGCAGGGGCAGTGATCGATAGAGACTCCATGGAGGTCCCCTTAGTATCTAAAACCATCAACGCTTACACTCCAAAAGAAGAGGAGGCCAAGAATGGATTTCTAACTCCCTTGAATGCCTTTATCATCCTGTTTTTTGTAGTAGGCTTCATTACCAATCGAAATTTTAAAACGGGAAAGAGAACCAAATGGATTGATGTGTTGCTTTTCGCTGTTGTTGGCTTTGCTGGATGCTGGGTTGCATTTTTGTGGTTCGGCACTGAGCATTTATCCAAATGGAATTTGAATATTTTGTGGGCAATTCCTTTTCATCTTCCTATAGCGTTCTTAATTAATAAGGAGCGTTTTAGAGGATTCATGAAAAACTATTTCAAAATAGTAGCAGTAGGTTATTGTGTGCTACTTGTGGTTTGGGCTTTGCTTCCACAACCATTAGGAATGCCCCTAGTACCATTGGTTTTAGCCATGGTACTCAGAGCATTTTATATCAGTTATGATTTAGGAAAACCAGTCAGATGAAGCTTCATTCTAACTCCTAAATTTTGATTGAAGAGCCTTTTTAGGAATATAGTAACTTAATTTCCTCTCGAATTTTACCCGCTAGTCTTCTACTTTCACACCTTTCCAAAAGGCGATATATCCTTTAAAATTCTTAGCTAACTCGCTAGTTTCTGGATAGTACCAAGCTGCATCTTTGTTTTCTTCTCCATTCACTTCTAGCGTATAGTAGCTAGCAGTTCCTTTCCAAGGGCACACAGAGTGTGTATCTGTTTCTTTGTAAAATTCCTTCTTTATACTGGATGGAGGAAAGTAGTGGTTGCCTTCTACTACTACCGTATCATTACTTTCTGCTATTACTGTATCGTTCCAAATTGCTTTCATTGTATTGTTAGTTATGGTTTCAATAAAGGTAATACGAGTAGTAGCATTTAAGTTCAGTTGAAAAAAGAGAATGTCTTGAATTAGACAGAGTATTTTTCCAGTTTGTCAGGTTAAGGAATTCTGCTTAATTCAACTCTAGTTGATAACTTAGAAAAATGTCTACCGAAAGTATTTTACTCTGGATCATGGCGATCCTATATATCCTCGCTGGGATTAATCATTTTCTGAACCCAGTGTTTTATGTGAAAATCATTCCTCCATTTCTTCCTTGGCATAAAGCGCTCAATTGGATCAGTGGTGCAGCAGAAATTGTTTTAGGAATAGGCTTATTAATACCCAGTTATACTTCTATCAGTGCCTGGGGAATCATATTGCTACTGATAGCAGTCTTTCCTGCCAATATTTATCATTTCATGAAAGGATGGCGAAAGAAGAAGATGGTTTGGATATTAGCCATCCGATTGCCTTTGCAATTCCTATTAATTTGGTGGGCTTATACGTTTGTGTAAAAATGACAGTCTGCTTTTAGTATTTTCGCGTTTCCAAAAACAACGCAATGATTTCTGTCGATAATTTATCAGTTTCTTTCAGTGGAGCTACTCTCTTTAGTGATGTCTCTTTTGTCATCAATCCTACAGACAAAATTGCTCTGATGGGGAAAAATGGTGCTGGCAAATCGACTATGATGAAAATCATCGCAGGTGAACAAGCCCCTTCCAAAGGAGCTGTGAGTGTTCCCAAAGAGGCAGTCATTGCTTACTTGCCTCAGCATCTTTTAACAGAAGATGATTGTACTGTCTTTGAGGAAGCAGCCAAGGCTTTCAAAAAAGTGTTCGAGATGAAGAGCGAAATGGAATCGCTCAACAAGCAGCTGGAGACACGTACTGATTATGAAAGTAAGGAGTACATGGCTATCATTGAACGAGTAACGGATCTTGGTGAGAAATTTTACCAACTCGAAGATGTAAACTATGATGCTGAAGTTGAAAAGGCCCTTAAAGGACTAGGCTTTAAGCAGGATGATTTTCAGCGACAAACCAAGGAATTTAGTGGTGGATGGCGCATGAGAATAGAGTTGGCGAAAATTCTACTTCAAAAACCAGATTTGATTTTGCTGGATGAACCTACCAACCACATTGACATTGAATCAGTGATTTGGCTGGAAGACTTTTTGGTCAATAGCGCCAATGCAGTAATGGTTATCTCTCATGATCGTGCTTTCATTGACAATATCACTAACCGAACCATTGAGGTGACTATGGGTCGCATCTATGACTACAAAGCAAACTACTCGCACTATTTAGAACTGCGAAAAGACCGAAGAGCTCATCAAGTAAAAGCTTATGAAGAACAGCAAAAATTCATAGCGGATAATATGGCTTTCATTGAGCGTTTTAGGGGTACTTTCTCCAAGACCAATCAAGTGAATTCGAGAGAACGAATGTTGGAAAAGTTGGAAAAAATAGAAATTGATGAGATAGATACTTCTGCTCTTCGATTGACTTTTCCTCCTGCTCCTCGATCGGGAGATTATCCTGTCATAGCCACAGATGTCTCTAAAACATACGGTGATCATGTCGTATTTAAAGAGGCGAGTATGACTGTCTCACGAGGTGAAAAGGTATGTTTTGTAGGTAGAAATGGAGAAGGAAAGTCGACAATGGTGAAAGCCATTCTAAAAGAAATAGAAGTACAAGGAAGTTGCCAACTAGGACACAATGTGAAGGTGGGCTATTTTGCACAAAACCAAGCATCACTATTAGATCCTTCATTAACCATATTTCAAACCATTGACGAGGTAGCTCAAGGAGAAATTCGTACTCAGATTAAAAATATACTTGGAGCATTCATGTTTCAAGGTGATGATATTGATAAAAAGGTAAGTGTGCTTTCGGGTGGAGAGAAAACAAGGCTTGCCATGGTCAAATTGCTTTTGGAGCCTGTCAATTTGTTAATTCTAGATGAACCAACAAATCACCTAGACTTGAAATCTAAGGACGTCTTGAAGGAAGCCTTAAAAGCATTCGATGGTACTCTTATTTTGGTGTCTCACGATAGAGACTTCCTTCAAGGGTTATCCCAAAAAGTGTTTGAATTTAAAGATCAGAGAGTGATAGAGCACTTCGAAACAATCGATGCTTTTCTAGAGCGAAATAGAATAGAAAGCATTTCTGATATCAATCTAAGTAAGTAATAACGTGTAATTGGTTTAGCAAAACAGGCTTGATGTAGAGCACTTTTTTTAATGAGTGCAACCTTTTGATAATATTTGAATCTATTGTAGAGAGTCTTATCAAAACCGATACCATTATGCTACGCAATTTCTTCAAAATTACTTTTCGAAATTTTCGAAAAAATAAGTCCTACGTTTTCATCAATCTGCTTGGCCTTGGACTGTCTTTAGCCTGTTGTATTGTAGGTTACCTCAACTGGAAGTATGCAGCTGACTATGATAAGAATCACGCAAATCATGAGCGAATCTACAAGGTTCATATCAACAAATCCGTTCAGAATAAAGATGTACCATACGGCATAGCACCACTTCCTTTAGGAGATCAGATAAAAGGAAAAATTGCAGGAGTGTCTCATTACTCTAGATATGCCGAAAACGGATTAATTCTAAAGAAGGATCTGAAAGTATTTAACAAAGATATTTCATTCGTAGAAGACGATTTCTTCGAGATGTTCACTTTTCCTTTTAAGTATGGAAATAAGGAAGCGCTCTTAGACAGAAGTAAAATCATTCTAAGTGCTTACACTTCAGAGGTTTATTTTGGTGAGGATGATCCTACTGGAGAACTGATCACACTTATTAAGGAGGACGGAACTCAAATGTCAATGACTGTGGGTGGAGTGCTTGAAGAGATACCGACCAATTCGTCTATACGTTTCAGTGGTATTACTCACTGGGATAATTATGTGAAGATTCGTGAACTAGAGAAAAACGATTGGACTCGATTTATAGCAGCCACATTTGTGATGACAGATGGAAATGGCTACCCTCAAAACTTACTTGATAATATTAATGAGAACTATGTCTCTATTCAGAATGAAGCGAGAGACGATTTTCAGATCAGCAGCTATTACTTAGAGCAACTTAGTAATCTTGGGGTCAATGCAATGGAAATTAGATCTAATTGGCTAAATGAGCCGCCTCCAACTCCAGCAGTAATTACGCCATTGATCATGGCTGGTCTTATGCTTCTCATAGCATGCTTCAATTTCACCAATACATCCATTGCTATTTCTAGCAAGCGACTAAAAGAAATTGGGATTCGTAAAGTGATGGGAAGCGATCGTAAGCAATTGATTTTCCAATTCATGGGGGAGAATTTAATCCTTGCTTCAGGAGGCTTAATTGTTGCAATTGCTATCTCCTTTTTATTAGTGCCTGCATATAGTGCCATGTGGGACTTTATCAACTTGGAACTAGATTTTGGAGCCAATCCTGAAATATTCGGATTTCTTGGAGCGCTTTTGGTGTTGACTTCTGTCATTGCTGGAGCATACCCATCTTTATATATAAGCTCTTATCAGCCAGTTAAGATTTTAAGAGGCAACCTATCT
>JBGCFL010000229.1:0-23486 GCA_045106975.1 Ekhidna sp.
TACTCTTCAAACTCCATTCATTGACAAATTTAATCGACAAGTAATTTTTCTTTAGGAGAACTGCTGATTAAATGATTGATTCTTTCAAGAGTTCTCAAATTCCACTTTAATGGTAAATTTGCGCACCCAAAAGATTAACCCAACCCTTAGAATGGATAAAGTCCTTATTATTGGCGCATGCGGCCAGCTTGGTACAGAACTCACCTTAAAATTGAGAGAACTCAAAGGCGATGAAAATGTGATCGCTTCCGATCTTAGAGATCAGCCAGTGGATTTAATTTCAAATGGCTTATATGAAAAGCTCGACATCATGGATCAAGAGCGTTTTCAAACTATTTTGACTAAATACGACATCAAGGAAGTCTATCATTTAGCCGCTGTACTTTCAGCAAAGGGTGAGCAAAACCCAGATTTTGCATGGAAGTTAAATATGGAAAGCCTACTAACAGTTTTGGAAGCGGGTAAAGATCAATTGAATAAAATTTATTGGCCAAGTTCTATCGCTGTATTTGGCCCGGACACCCCCAAACAAAATACGCCTCAGAATACCATTATGAGTCCAAACACTGTTTATGGGATTAGTAAGCTTGCCGGGGAGCGATGGTGTGAATATTACTTTGAAAAGTATGGAGTAGACGTAAGAAGTCTAAGATATCCTGGTTTAATAGGCTACAAAGCACTCCCTGGTGGAGGAACAACAGATTATGCTGTAGATATTTTTTATAAAGCGATTGCTGGTGAAAAATATGAGTGCTTCCTTACCGAAGACACGATGCTTCCAATGATGTATATGGATGATGCTGTAAAAGCGACAATTGACTTGATGGAAGCAGATGCTACAAAAATCAAAGTGAGAAGTAGCTATAATTTGGCAGCCATGAGTTTCACCGCAAAGGAGATATTTGGAGAAATAAAAAAGCAGTATCCTGATTTTGAAATTGAGTATAGTCCTGATTTCAGACAAAAAATTGCTGACTCATGGCCAGGAAGTATAGACGACACTTTCGCAAGAGAGGATTGGGGATGGCAACATGCTTTTGGACTAAAAGAGCTCGTGGATGTCATGATTAACAATCTAAAATCAACAATCGTTAAAGATTGAACTAATTTTACCTTTCTGAATAACCAAATCAACCTATGGAATCGTACGAAAATCTTGCACTAGATTTAGTTGATGGAATATTAACGATCTCAATAAACAGAGAAAGTAAACTCAATGCCTTGAATAGAGCCACGATGCTCGAAATAGGTGAAGCTTTCCAATATATTCAAGACAACCCTAGAGAAATTAGAGGAGTCATTTTAACTGGAGCTGGAGAAAAAGCTTTTGTCGCTGGAGCTGATATCACAGAATTCAATGGCTTAAGTGAAATGCATGCTCGCAAGTTCGCTGAAGAGGGACAGGAAATTTTTCAATCTATTGAAAACTGTCATACTCCGGTCATTGCACTAGTCAATGGATTTGCTCTTGGAGGAGGATGTGAATTGGCAATGTCTGCACACATGAGAATTGCAGTTACCACAGCGAAATTCGGTCAGCCAGAAGTGAATTTAGGATTGATACCTGGTTACGGAGGAACGCAGCGTCTGGCGCAGTTAATTGGTAAAGGAAGAGCATTCGAATACTTGATGTCTGCTGATATGATCAAAGCAGATAAAGCGTTGGAGTTTGGATTGGTCAACTATGTTGAAGAAGATAAAGCTGCAGCACAAAAAAAGGCGGTGGAACTCTTAACTAAAATTGCAACCAAAGCACCTGTTGCCATTGGATTGGTCATTGACTCAGTGAACGCCAATTACACCTCTGATGTGAACGGGTATCAAACAGAGGCCAATGGATTCTCTGGATGTTTTAATACGGAAGATTTCAAGGAAGGAGTTACTGCGTTTTTAGAAAAACGTCCAGCCAATTTCAAAGGAGAATAATCATTGTCCGTACTTAAAAAATTAGCCAGTCAAACTGCAGTATATGGCTTAAGTAGTGTGTTGGGTAGAATGCTCAACTATTTACTTGTCCCACTGTATACTTCCGTATTCGCACCCGGTGAGTATGGAGTTGTCACTGAGCTTTACGCATATGTTGCGTTTCTCAACGTATTCTTTATCTATGGACTAGAAACAGCCTACTTTCGATTCTCTTCCCAGTCGAATGGATACAACTATTTTAACCTTGCGCTCACTAGTATTCTAGTAAGTTCTATTGTTTTTGCAGGAGTTATATTTCTATTTTCTGATGGTATTGCATCTATTTTAGATTACCCTGAAAAAGGTAATTTGATCAGATGGCTAGCACTTATTTTAGCAGTGGATGCCATAGTTGCTATTCCATTTGCCCGCCTCAGACAAGAAGGAAAAGCGTATAATTTTGCGGTTTACAAGCTATCTAATATAGGCATTAACATTTTCTTGAATCTCTTTTTCCTACTGGCTTGTCCTTCAATAATCGAAAGTAATCCAGACCATATTTTATCCAATGTTTATAATCCAGCATTAGGTATTGGATATGTTTTCCTTTCCAATCTTATAGCCAATGGGCTTTATATTCTATTTTTCACTAAAACTTGGTTCAGGTTAAAGATTACTTTCAATACTACAGAATGGAAGCGAATGATGCAATATGCTTGGCCAGTACTGATCATAGGTTTTGCAGGTGTCACGAATGAAATGCTAAGCAGAGCCATTCTAAAATACCGTCTTCCAGAAGGGTTCTATGAAGGGTATACCAATTTAGAGTCACTTGGGATTTTTGGAGCTTGCTACAAGCTATCCGTTTTTATGACATTGGCAGTTCAGGCATTTCGTTATGCATTTGAGCCATTCTTTTTTGCTCAAGCATCAGATAAAAACTCACCAAAGCTATTCGCCCAAATCATGTATTGGTTTGTGATATTCACAGGGTTTAGTTGGCTTGCAGTATCTGTTTTCCTTCCACAGATTGCCCCACTATTCCTACGTCAGAGCAGCTATTTAGAAGCACTGAATACAGTTCCTTGGCTCTTAGGTGGGGGGCTTATGCTAGGTGTTTTTTACAATCTTTCACTTTGGTATAAGCTGACTGATAAAACACTTTATGGAGCATATATCAGTATTATAGGCGCAGTAGCCACGTTTATTTTGAATTGGTGGTTGATACCAATCTTTGGTTATATGGGAAGTGCTGTTGCTACTTTCTCTACCTATTCCCTTATGGTTTTTATTTCCTTTTTCTGGGGGAGAAAACACTATCCAGTTCCTTATGAAGTCTGTAAAATTTTGGGGTATATATTACTAGTCGTTGGAGGAATTTTGTTGAACAATTACCTACCCCAATCTATCATTTCATCCATCGCTATTTTGTTCAGTTTTTGCATGTTGATACTCCTATTTAATTACCGAAGGATTAAAGCTAAAAAAGGCTAATCTTGATTTTCCTCTCTCATCATTTGTTGAATGTCCTTTAAATAGATTTTATCGACATTGGTTGTGTAAACATCGTGTAATTTCCGCCCAGAAACGTAATGTATTTCTGCTATTTTTAAGTGCTCGATGTAATTACTATTACCTAATTCCTTAATCGTTTTGGCCAAATAATAATTCGTTTCTGCCAGATCAACGACCTTCAGTTGCTTATTGAAACAAATTTGAGCTTTATCAAAATTTTTCTGTTCTAGATACATCACTCCAAGATGGAGATATTCAAAGGCCCAAGGACTGTAATTAGTTGTGCCAGTGTGCTTTTCTAAAATATCAATAGCTTTATCAATTTCTCCTAACTTCTTATAACATAACGCAAGCGTCGTATATAAGTGATACTGCCCATTCTGACCATACCCAATATCAGCTACCATTATTGAATCCAACAACTCTATGTCTTTTATAGCTCCTTCATAGTCTCTCAAAAATTGAAATCGACACCATCCTCTATAGCCAAGCTGCCCAATAGGGTCGATCTCAACAGCCTTATCAATTAGTTTTTTCCATGCAATGAAATCACCTCTTTTCAGATATGGCACAGCCTTTTCCATGTAGAAATACGCTATCTGATCAGGACATAAAGCTATCGCCCTATCAAACTTATCTTGAGAGCTTCTCGATCCCTGTCCACCACCTGGCTTCACAGCCAGTTCACATGCCTTCTTACAGTCTCCTTCATATACCTTACAATTTGGCTGGGAATGCAACCAGAATGGAACGAAAAAAAGAACTATTAAAACTCTCTTCATGGCATTATTTCAGTTATTTGACCACTTTCTATCTTAAAAGTTAAATATTGATAATAGTCCAATTTTCTTCTTTTAGGTGGTGGAAAATTCCATCCATCCAATTCTTTGGTAAGTTTTAGTAGCTGAGCTGTAATTCGTTCATCGAATACCCTTTCTTGATATTCCATGTCCATTGAAAATACTCTAAACCTACCCGTTTTCCGTTCACAGTTTACAATAAATCTGATGGTTATAAATCCATTTTCTCTTTCCAATGGATTTGATTTATAGTACTCTTCAAAATGCTCTAATATCGCTTTTTTCTCTCCGTCATAATTAAGTCCAGTACCCCCATTATAGTATTGTCTGCTTCTATATTCGCTACACATTTTAAAGTTTGGATCATCTAATTCTGCATCAAACAAAATATCTCCAACATGCTTAGGATAAATTTCATTCGGCGAGTCTTTCTTTGATTGACAAGCAGAAAATAAGAAAAATGTGACCAGAATGAATAGAGAATAAATCTTCATAAGATAATTAGGCATATCAATGCTTCAAAAGTATTAAAGAAGTTCAATCTTTCTAACTTTGCATTTCATTACAAATGGCATTTGAGTGCTCCTTTTATGAATCTTATTATTCCTATGGCAGGAAAAGGCAAACGCCTCCGTCCTCATACATTAACTACTCCAAAACCTCTTATTCCAATTGCAGGGAAACCTATTGTACAAAGATTGGTCGAGGACATTGCAAAAGTTACCCCAGAGAAAATTGAGAAAATTGGTTTTGTAATTGGAGATTTTGATGATGAAATCAAAACACAACTTACAGGTATTGCAAAAGAAGTTGGCGCAGAAGCACTCTTTTATGTTCAGGAAGTGGCTGAAGGCACTGCCCATGCCATTGCTTGTGCTAATGAGATTTTAGAAGGGAAAGTAACAGTTGCCTTTTCAGACACTTTATTTAGAGCAGATTTCCAATTGAATCCGGAGGATGATGGCATCATTTGGACTAGTCAGATTGACGACCCAAGTGCTTTTGGTGTGGTGAAAACTAATGCCAATGGCGTCATAACCGATTTTGTAGAGAAGCCACAAGAGTTTATTTCTGATCAAGCTATTATTGGTATTTATTACTTCAAAAAAGGGGAAGATTTAAGAAGTGAAATCAATTACTTGATTGAGAATAATATTCGCGGTGGCGGAGAGTTTCAATTAACAATGGCATTAGAAACCTTAAAAAAGAAAGGAACAAAATTCACCATTGGAACCGTAGATGAATGGTTAGACTGTGGAAATAAGGCCATTACTGTAGAGAGTAATACGAAATACTTAAGTTTTCTGAAAGGTCAAAACCTAATATCAGAAAATGCTCAGGTGGAGAATTGCGAAATCATTGAACCCGTGTATATCGGAGATGGTTCGGTTATAAAAAATTCTAAAATCGGCCCCCATGTTTCCATTGGAAAAGATTGTAGAATCAGCGGCTCAGCTATCGAAGAATCATTGATCCAAAACAACACTCAACTCGAAGACGTTAATTTTGTCAACTCCATGATTGGAAACTTCGTTAACGTGAAAGGAAATCCAAATTCCGTCAGTTTGGGTGATTATAGTGAATGGTAAAATTGATACGGTCCATCTTATTTATTTTAAGCTTGTTAAGCACGCTAACTATTTTCTCCCAAAAGAGAAAACAGGAAGTTATTATCCCGCAAACACAGAAAGATTCCTTGACGTTGGAGGCGGTATTAGTCGAAGCTGAGAAACAACTTATACTTGAAAATTACTCCAAAGCATTAGAAAGCTTTCAAGTAGCTCTTGGAATGAATTCTGAAAGTGCCGCCATTAACTTCAAAATAGCAGAAGTCCTTACAAAAAGTAACGAGGGTAAAAACTCTCTTCCTTACGGTTTAAGATCAATAAAACTAGATCCTGAAAACAAGTATTATCGTTTAGCCTTAGCTAGAGTTTACACTTCTGTTGGCTTTTATATTGATGCCGCCAAAACGTACGAAGCGCTATTGGGGAAATTTCCAGCGGATGAAAGTGCTTTATACGAACTAGCTGAGCTGTATCAACTGTCGGGTCGTAAAGACGATATGTTCAAGACATTCGATAAGATAGAAACCCAACTAGGTGTAAAAGAAGAGATTGTAAGAGAACGTCAGCGTATTTTGATGAAAGAAGGTAAAGTCAATTTAGTCATTGATGAGTACCGAAAATTGATAGATGCCTACCCAAATGAAAATTCGTTTAGAGTTGAGTTTATCAGTTTTTTAATCCAAAACAACAACTTAGAAGAAGCAGAGAAAGAGATTATTTCATATGAAAATTCAGAATCATCTTCGGCACGAGTCACTCTATTGAAAAGTGAGCTTTCATGGATGAAAGGTGAAAGAGAAACAGCTCTCAGACTTCTAGCAGAAGCACTAAAGACTAAAACAATTGACTTTGAAACCAAATTTCAGATAGTTTCTAACTATTTAACCATGACCTCAAAGCCTGATGATAGAGAAAAATTAACAGTGATCTCTCAAAGTCTTGCTGAACAATATCAAGATCAATTCAAAGCCCAAGCATTTGTTGGAGATTTACTCTATCAATCAGGCAGAAAAGAAGAAGCAACTTCATACTATTTAAAATCCCTTAAGCTTAGCCCCTCTAATTATTCCGTTTGGCAAAACACCATCAATATAGAAGCGGAGCTAAATCAATATGATAGCGTGGTAGCTCATTCTGAACGTGCACTTGAATATTTCCCTAATCAAGCTGTCCTTTACTACTTTGCCGGCACTGGTTATATGATTCTGAAAGATTACAAGAAAGCAACTCGAGTGTTGGAGCTGGGGAAAAAATATACCGTAGATCCAAGTTTACTTACCGTTTTTTATGGTCAACTAGGTGATGCTTACAATTCATTAAAGGAAAAAGAGAAGTCATACCAGGCTTACGAAAATGCTTTGAAAAACAAGCCCGACAATGACCATGTCCTCAATAATTATAGTTTCTTCCTTTCGTTAGACAAGCAGCGTCTTGATAGGGCACTTGCCATGTCAACGAAGCTAATTGAAATGCATCCTGACAATCCTACCTACTTAGACACCCATGGATGGGTTCTTTATGTATCGGGCCAATTCAAAGAGTCAAAAAAATACTTAGAAAAGGCGGTATCTTTAGATGAAGATGGTACAGTCATTGAACACTATGGTGATGTCCTATTCAAATTAGGAAATGTATCGGAAGCTATTTTGCAATGGGAAAGAGCACGAGACTTAGGAGAAGCATCAGAATTAATCGAAAAGAAAATCGAAGATCGAAAATTATATGAATAAGCTCATTTCAGCTCTTCTTATTGGAATGCTCTTTCTAACCTCTTGTAACAGAAAAATTGGAGATCTTTTTTCAAAAAAAGATAAACTAGAAATCGTCAATCCTGAATTTGAATACCTGTCTGCGAAAGCCAAATTTAAATTTGATCATGATGGCAAGAAAGTGTCTGCTAGTGCAAATTTCAGAGTTCAAAAAGACAGTATCATTTGGATATCTATTTCCAGTTTGGGGTTTGAGGGGGCAAGAGTTTTAGTCAATACAGAAAACATTTACATCCTTGACAAACTGAAGAGACAATACTATGAGTACAGTTTTGACGGCTTATCTAAGCAACTAGATTTTGACCTAGATTTTAAATTAATTCAGTCTGTAGTGCTTGGCAATCTTGTAGATCCATATGACAATCAAAAAATTGAAAAGATGGAAAACTACTATTCATTCATGTCTGAAAAAGGAGTTTACTTTTTTCAGAACTTTATAGGAACTAGAACTATGAAGCTGGAAAAAATGAATATTTCAGAAGCCGATACGAAGAACACTATTTCAGTAAATTACAGCGATTTTAGTTTTGTTGATAAGCAGGTATTTCCGAGTGAGATACAAGCAGTTATAGACTATGAAGATCTTAGCAAGTCAAATACAGAGATCAATATTTCGTATAATAAAATGGTCATCGCAGATGGACCAATCAGATTCCCCTACTCGGTACCTAGCAAGTATGAAAGAAAGTAGACACATTACTTTTTCTTTCATTCTACTTCTATTCTTTACCATTCCAACTGTATTTGCCCAAAAGACTAAAAGTCAACTGGAAAAAGAGAAGATAGAAAACCTTAGAAAGATTGCCGAAGCTGAACGTATTCTTGGAGAAACTGCTAACGAGAAAAAAGTAACATTGGGTCAACTCCAAGCACTCAATCAACAAATCAATGCTAGAGAATCGCTCATACGATCATTTGGAGCTGAAGTAAGGATTTTAGATGGGGAGATTGCTGATTTAAGCATTGTGGTAAACGCGCTACAAAGTGATCTTAAATATCTGAAAGATGAATATGCCGCACAGATTTATTCTTCCTACAAAGCAAACCGAGGGAATAGCAGACTCATGTTTTTATTTTCATCCGCTAACTTTAATCAACTATTACAGCGACTAAAATACTTAGAGCAATACACTGAAGCGAGAAAGTTACAAGCGCAGCAAATAACAGAAGTAGCAAAGGAACTGAATGAGCAAAAAGGACAAGTTGAAGCTAAGAGACAAGAGCAACAGAAGCTCTTAAATCAGCAAGTAAGGGAAAGTCGAAAACTTGCTAACTCAAAGAGAAAACAATCCAACTTGGTCGCTCAATTAACTAAAAAGGAGCGCCAACTTAGAAAGGAAGTAAATGATAGGAAGGCTGCAAATGAAAGATTGAACAGCCTCATTACAAGCATAATAGAAACAGAAGAAAATGATGCTGGTAACAAATCAACAGCAATGCTAGCAAGTGAAGCAGAAAGAACGAGACTATTTGAATCCAAAAAGAATAGACTAGAATGGCCTGTTTCTAGTGGCTTTATCACTTCAAAATTTGGCAAACAACCCCACCCTGTCTTAAAAAGAATAACTATAGTCAACGATGGAGTTGATATTCAAACCGAAAAAGGAATGCAAGTCAAAGCTGTCTTTGAGGGAGAAGTGAGACAAATTTGGCCCATTCAAGGGAAAAACAATGTCCTCGTCATAAAGCATGGAGATTACCTTACCGTTTACGCAGGACTAAAGACCATCAATGTGAAAAGAGGACAGTATGTTGCGTCGAATGACGTAATTGGTGAAGTCTTTACCGATCGAGATGGAAAGTCTGAAATGGAATTTCAAATGTATAAGGGACAGACTAAGCTAGATCCTGAAAAGTGGCTTGCTCCAAAATAGAATTTGAAAAATTAGAACCGATCGGTCAATTTGACGTTGTTAAATACTTACCTTTGATTATCTAAACTAGAAATACAATGCATACAGTACTTATGTGGGTGCCCGGTTGGGGCGAGATGTTAGTGATTGTGCTCTTCATTCTAATCTTTTTTGGAGCTAAAAAAATTCCTGAAATCGCAAGAGGGATGGGAAAAGGCATTAGAGAGTTTAAAGACGCTACCAAAGAAATCAAGAATGAGATCAATGAAGGCGCAAACGCTGCTAATCCAACTTCTACTAGCTCAAATAGCGAAACGAAAGCTTAACTAAAAGTTTTTATAATAGACTATCGATTCATTTCTTGAATGGATATTTTCTACGTGATCATTCTATAATTGTAAAAGCAAAATTTTGATTAGCACAAAAAAATGGCTCCTAGTAGGACTCATTATCACTTCATTGAAAATTAGTTCTCAGGAATTTCAGATTACCGAAATCATACCTGATAACAACTATGATGAAGTTGCTGATAGAATGACCTGTATAGAAGGTGAAGTTCCACTGAACTTCAATGAAAGAGTGATGGCATTTGTAGACTACTTCGCTATCAAGAATAGGGATTATACAAGAAACATCATTCAGAAGAAAGAGCTCTTCTTTCCTATATTTTCAGAAGGTCTTGCAAGACATGGACTACCAGATGAGCTTAAATATTTAGCTATTGTAGAGTCAGGACTCAGACCAAATGCTATCTCTCATGCGAATGCAGTCGGTTTATGGCAATTCATTTCTTCTACCGGGAAAATGTATGGTCTAAGTAGTGACTGGTACGTGGATGATAGAATGGACCCAGTAGAAGCGACAGATGCTGCCGCAAGACATTTACGTGACCTATATAGAATGTTTGACAATTGGGAGCTTGCATTGGCGGCATACAATTGTGGGCCGGGAAATGTAAGAAAGGCAATAAGGAGAAGTGGTTATAAAAAAACATTCTGGGAAATCTACAGATACCTTCCCCGCGAAACGAGATCTTATGTACCACAGTATGTTGCAATTACATATCTGTTCAATCATCTAGATGAGCATGGGTTTGCGGAGAAGCCTGAGTTTTTCTACCCAGATTTAGATACCATTCTAATTAGTCAATATTTTCATGTCGAAACATTTAGCAATCAAATTGATGCTTGCTTAGACGACATATTATTGTGGAATCCACAAATCAAAAGAGGCGCACTTCCAGAGGGCACCAAAAATTTCGCATTAAGAATACCTAGTGAGTGGAAAGAAAATATTGTTGCAAACAGATCCATTTACTATGATACTGCTGGTAAAGTAGGTAAGGAACATTTGAACAAACTTGCTAGAAACACTCCAGGTAGTACCTACGGCAGAAATAGACTTTACTATAGAGTGCGCAGCGGAGATGTATTGGGGACAATCGCTCGAAAATATGGAGTAAGAATTTCAGATATCAAGAAATGGAATCGGCTGAATAGCAATATGATTAGAATAGGGCAGAACCTAAGCATTTGGGTGCTACCTACATACAACTCGACTACCAAGAAGCTTTACACCAACAATACAACAAATAAGAATCAAACAGTTTCTACGGCTAAAAAGACCGGTAGTGGAAGCGTCTACCTAGTCCAATCGGGAGATTCTTTATGGTCGATAAGTAAGCAAAATAACACGACTATTGAGAAGCTAAAAACAGCCAATAAACTAAGGTCAAACACTCTTCAGCCAGGGCAGTCACTCGTTATTCCAGACTAAAAATCGCATCCTCAGCTCTCTCTATTTATTAAATACACGGATCATAGAAAATGAGTTTTACTCTATTTCTGAAGGTTTGATAATAAAAAAGCCATCCTGATTTCTCAAGATGGCTCCTGCTTTTTGAAGAAAAAAAATTATTCGTTGAATATTTTTTCAACTAGTACGTTTACCTTGTTATTCATCACTTCTACAACCCCACCTTCTACCAAGATGCGCACATCGTCTTTTTTCTCTTGAGTATAATTTATATCTCCTTTACCTAAGGTGGATACCATAGGTGCGTGATTATTCAATATTTGAAATGACCCATCACTTCCTGGAAAAGAAGCGCTGGTTACTTCACCTTCAAATACTTTTTCGTCTGGAGTTACTATTTCTAAAAACATAATTCTTTATTACTCCCCCATCCCCCTCAAAAGGGGGAATAGATTATTTATAAGTTCAGAGATAAACAAGTTTTAAAATTTGTCTATCTGATTAATTCCTGTCACGTAGTGACTTACGATACTTCTGCCATTAGTTTCTCACCTTTCTCGATAGCCTCCTCGATAGTACCTACCAAGTTGAAAGCCGCTTCAGGCAAGTGATCCAATTCACCATCCATGATCATATTAAATCCTTTGATAGTGTCTTTAATATCAACCAAAACTCCTTGAAGTCCTGTGAATTGCTCTGCTACGTGGAATGGCTGAGAAAGGAATCTTTGTACTCTTCTTGCTCTGTGTACTACTTCCTTATCTTCATCAGAAAGTTCATCCATACCAAGAATAGCAATGATATCCTGCAATTCTTTGTATCGCTGAAGAATCTCTTTCACATTTTGAGCGCAATCATAATGCTCATCTCCTAAGATCTCTGCGCTCAAAATTCTTGAAGTAGAATCCAATGGATCCACCGCAGGATAGATACCTAACTCAGCAATCTTTCTTGAAAGTACAGTAGTCGCATCCAAGTGAGAAAATGTAGTAGCTGGTGCTGGATCCGTTAAATCATCTGCAGGTACATAAACAGCCTGCACAGAAGTAATTGATCCTCGCTTAGTAGAAGTAATACGCTCCTGCATTAGTCCCATCTCTGTCGCTAATGTAGGCTGGTATCCAACAGCTGATGGCATACGACCTAGAAGGGCAGATACCTCAGAACCAGCTTGTGTAAATCGGAAGATGTTATCAACGAAGAAGAGGATATCTTTCCCTTTTCCTTCGCCATCACCATCTCTATAGTGCTCAGCAACAGTCAATCCTGAAAGAGCTACTCTAGCTCTTGCCCCTGGAGGCTCATTCATCTGACCGAATACAAATGTTGCTTTCGAATTTTTCAATTTCTCTTTATCTACCTTAGACAGATCCCATCCACCTGCTTCCATAGATTCTTTGAACTCATCACCGTAATCAACGATTCCAGCTTCGATCATTTCTCTCAAAAGGTCATTACCTTCTCTTGTTCTCTCTCCTACTCCAGCAAATACTGAAAGTCCACCGTGTCCTTTTGCAATATTGTTGATAAGCTCCTGAATAAGTACTGTTTTACCAACTCCTGCTCCACCAAACAAACCAATTTTACCACCTTTTGCGTATGGCTCGATCAAGTCAATTACTTTGATACCCGTGAATAGCACTTCAGTAGCTGTTGACAAATCTTCAAACTTTGGTGCATCTCTGTGGATTGGAAGACCATTTGAATTGTCAATTTGCTCCATACCATCAATAGCCTCTCCTACCACGTTGAACAAACGACCTTTGATCGCCTCACCAGTTGGCATTTTGATAGGTGATCCCAAATCCAACACTTCTGTTCCTCGGCTCAATCCATCAGTACCTTCCATTGCGATGGTTCTTACTGCTTCTTCTCCAAGGTGTTGTTGCACTTCCAATACGATTTCTACACCATCCGGTCTTGTAACCTTCAATGCATCCATAATTTTCGGAAGGGTAGATCCTTCTGCGCTAAAGCTTACATCGACAACTGGGCCGATTACCTGAGTCACTTTACCTTTATTTGCCATATCCTATGGTTTAATTAAATGGGGTTGTTTGAAATTTGGTGCGAAATTAAACCAATTTTCCCTAAGGAAAAAGGAATAAATAGGTTCATCCATTCAGATAAATACGAAAAGTTGTCCCCTTGTTTATTTCTGATGATTTAACAAAAATTTTTCCACGATGATATTGTTCAATTATCCGCTTAGCTAAGGTTAATCCCAAACCCCAACCTCGCTTTTTACTAGTGTATCCAGGTCTGAAAACATGATTCATTTTAGACTTAGGTATCCCCTTTCCTGTGTCTTTCACATCAATTGCGATTCTACCTTCATTGACTCTCAATATGTTGATTTCGATTGAGCCTTTTGCTGCCATAGCATCCGCAGCATTTTTACATAAGTTTTCTATTACCCAGGCAAAGAGAGATGGATTAATTTTTGCTAAAATGCTCCTATTTGGAAGGGAGGTCACTGTCATGCTCATTTTGGTAGAAAGTCTCACTTTTAGATAGGAAACTATTTCCTCTACAGCGTCTACTAGATTTATCTCAGCCAGCTGAGGCTCACTACCTATGCTAGAAAAACGATCAGTTATTATTTTGAGTCTATCTATGTCTTTATCCAATTCTAAAAGCATCTCGTTTTGTTCGGGATACATGCCTTTAAAATACTCTGACCATGCCATCAATGAGGAAAGTGGGGTTCCTAGCTGATGAGCTGTTTCTTTGGCTAGACCAACCCATACTCTGTTCTGCTCCGCCCTCCTTAGGTAGTTAAATACCATGAAGGTAATCAATCCAAAAACAGCTATTACCATTAGCTGTACATAAGGATAAAATCGAAGTTGACTTAGAAGAAATGAGTTTTTATAGAAAATGAGTTTTTGGCCATATTCATTTTCTTGATTGTCTATCAGTCTAATGAGTATTGGATCGTGCTGTTCTTTCATTCGCTCGATCTCTTCCAAGAGAAATTCTGTCTGCTCTTCGGCATCTTCTATTCGATCGGCTCTTTTGAGATTTCTGTATTCCTCTGGTTTTCCTGACTGATCTGTGAGTATGACTGGGATCGTTCGATTTGCTTTTACAATTTCGTCAAAAACAAGGATGAAGTTCGTGTTTTGAGTCTCGTTCGCCAGGAATTGAAGTGAACTGGCATAAATATCTATCTGCCTACTTTCTCTCTCGCGAAGTTGCTCTACCAGATGATTTGTATAAAGAATTGAACCAAAACTAATTACAATAGCAAACCCCACCACAACCCACTTTAAATGTGGTCGTAGCGGGGTTAAATTGAAACTTGTTGCTTCTCTAAATTTTGTATTCAATGCTTAAATCCTTTACCAGCCTGATGAATCAAGTCCAACTAAGGTAAAGAGGATTTAGTTTTTTTGCATAAACCACTTAGCCAAAACTTTGTAGTTCACCTTAGTTCCATGCATTAGTATCCCTATTCTATAAATTCTACCTGCCAGCCAGAGTGTGAAAATGAATCCACCTACAAGTAAAGCCATACTCAAGGCAATCTCCCAGGCAGGGACACCAAATCCTATTCTACCCATCATTACAATTGGTGACGTAAATGGTATAATTGACAGCCAAAAACTGACCGTTCCATTTGGATCAGGAAATACAAACATCATTAGCCCCATCAATGCCACAATGATTGGTATCATAATTGGCATCATGAACTGTTGAGCGTCTGCTGGTGTGTCCACCGCTGATCCTACTGCCGCAAATAAAGCTCCATAGAGCATGTATCCTCCTAGGAAAAAGAAGATGAATAATAATACAATTTTTGTAACTGGAATATCATTAATCAAAGACATCATTTCCTGCACTTTGGCATTGCTTTGAACAGCAGACGCTTCACCGCCAGCCTGTTGCATCATCTGAGCAGTTTCTGCTGGATCCATGCTTAGTCCGAACACAGTCATTCCTACAAAGAAAATAACGCTGGATAGAACCATCCAGATTACGAACTGCACAATACCAACTGACGCAACTCCTACCACTTTTCCTATCATCATATGAAATGGACGAACGGTAGAGACTATTACCTCTACTATCTTACTGTTCTTCTCTTCAATCACACCTTGCATCACCTGCGCTCCGTAGGTAAACAAGAAAATGTAAATTAAGAAGCCCATCACGTAACCAATACCAAAAGTCAAACCGGAATCACTTTTGCTCTCATCACCTGTTTCACTCAAGTTAAAAGACTCAATGGAAACACTTGTTTTTAGCTCATCCAATTGATCTTCTGTAAGACCTGAGCGAGTCAACTTAATATCTCGAATTTGAGATTCAATCTTGTTTTCAAACCCTTTAACCATATTGACCCCAGGACTTGTATGAGAATAAAATCTCATTCCCTCAGGTTCATCTATTTCAAAAGCAGGCACAAATATCAGAGCAAAATCTTCCGACTTACTAAACCTTACTTTAGCAGAATCTAGTGGCCCGTCTACTATTTGGTAATCATAGCTTTCTGTATCTGAAAAATTCAAAAGAGCACTTTCATCCAATACCTGAATGACTTCTAACTCTTTATTTTTTTCGTTTTGAACTGCTAGATAAACCATTCCTCCAATGATCGCAGGAAATAGTAGCGGCACTAATATTGTTGCTAAGAGGAAGGATTTCTTCTTCACTCTACTCATGAATTCTCGCTGAATTACTAAAAATATCTTATTCATCTTATTTAATGCTTTTGTTCTTGAGTGATTATGCGTCTACTAATTCAGGATTAACTCCTTTTACCTCAGAAATAAAAATATCATTCATATTAGGAATTCTCTCCACAAATGAATGTATCTCCACTTGTGAGATCAGTTGTTTTAGCAATTCATTAGGGTTTCCTTCTACCTTGTACTGAATGAGGGACTTCTTTAAATCTCGTGCGGCTTCTTGCGTATTCAACACTTCAAAACCTTCTGCGGACCTAATTTCCCCTCCTTTATATTCTACATAGTAAGTGCCATCACGAAATTTCTCTTTTATCTCAACTTGAGATCCATCAAGCACTTTCTCTGACTTGTTTATCATGGCTATATGATCACACAACTGCTCTACAGACTCCATTCTGTGTGTGGAGAAAATGATTGTCGCCCCTTTATCTCTCAACTCTAGTATTTCATCTTTTATCAAATTGGCATTGATTGGATCGAAACCTGAAAAAGGTTCATCCAAAATAATCAATTCAGGTTCATGCATCACAGTAGCAATAAATTGAATTTTTTGAGCCATGCCTTTTGATAAATCCTCGATCTTCTTACCCCACCAATCTTTGATTTCCAATTTTGCGCACCATTCCTTGGCTCTCTTAGCTGCTTCTTTTCCTGAAAGACCTCTCAACTGACCCAAGTAAATAAGCTGCTCTCCGACTTTCATCTTCTTGTAAAGCCCTCTTTCCTCTGGCAAATACCCTATTTTTCGAATGTGTTCTTCATTCAAAGGCTTACCAGCAAACAATATTTGACCATGATCGGCTTCTATTATTTGATTGATTATTCTTATTAATGTGGTCTTACCTGCTCCGTTTGGACCTAGCAATCCGAAGATGCTCTTTTCAGGAATCTCAAGGCTTACATCATTCAATGCCTTGTGGGCACTGTACGATTTACTAATATTTTCTACTTTTAATAGGCTCACTTTGTGATCGTTTTTTATACCGTTAGTCTACGAAACTAGAAAAATATTACATACTAATGTGTTTTTTTTCTGCTCGTAGGATTTGAACCTAATTTAGCGGTTGAATTGAACACCTAATCGGCATCATGTTTTTGAGAAGACTTTATTCGGTCTGGGCAATATTTTCTATTGCCATTTTCTTTTTCATCTTTATCATTCCAATGGTGGTATGTGTTCCATTCAGGAAAATGCATAAGGTAGCATTGACATTGAATAGAATTTGGGCTTGGTGCTTTTTTCGCCTTGCATTTATTCCGATCAATAGAGAATGGAAGTTTAAGCTGGATCCGAAGCAACAGTACATTTTGTGTGGTAATCATTTTTCCTATTTGGACATACCAGCATTGGGCTTGTTCCCAAAACCCATAAAATTTGTAGGAAAAAGTCAACTTGGGAAGATTCCCTTATTTGGCTTCATGTACAATAGAATTCATATTCCTGTAAATAGGTCTAGCTTTAAAAGTCGAGCCAATAGTTTAGCGAAAGCTCAAGAAGAGTTGGATAATGGTTTTAGTCTTGGTTTTTTTCCAGAAGGTGGTATTAAGTTAACAAACTACCCAAGCATGGTTCATTTCAAGGATGGTGCTTTTAGGTTGGCAGTTCAAAACAACATTCCGATTATTCCGATCTCATTTCCTGATAACTATCATGTTTTGATGGATGATGAATTGCTAAATATTAGAAGAAAGAAATGTAGAATGATTTACCACAAACCTATTTGGCCAAACGGAACTTCTGATGATGATTTAAAGCAACTCAAAGACGAAGTTTTTCGTGTGATTCAATCTAATTTGGATGACTTACATGAAGCAACCTCTTTCAAATCAACAAAACAATTAAACTGATTTTTTTTGAATAATCAACCCAAAAATATCATTGTAGGAATATTTCTCCTTTGTCTCATTGGCATGCTAATAAGCTACGCAAATGGGTATAGTAGCTCCATCGGATGGGAGGTTACAACAAAAGGCGATGTAATCAAATTCCCCGCGCTCACTATTGACAAAGGTCTCTTAAAACACGAGATTAATGCAGATAAATACTTACTTCTTGAAAGCTATTCTGGAGGTGAAATCAAACGAAACTTACTTCTTGAGCAAGTAATTCTAAGCATCTCCTGGCTCGGATTAGCAGCAGTGCTTGTAGGTGCCTCATTTCTGAAACGATATGGCTTTTTTGCATCCATTGCCTTGCTAGCCTTATTTATAAACAGGCTTAATCTTGCTGAGTTAGGCCTATTTGGTATTGAATCTAAATTAGTTTTAGGCATCCCATTTTTAGCGCTAGCCATTCCTCTTATTTATTTTAATGAATATAGAAAAAGAACTTCGTTTCTGATACGGATACTCACTCTAATCACAATTTCCGTTGTATTGTGGTTTGGGATCTCAGACACTGCTGTTTTTACAGATCACTTTATTGCTCATTCTCTTTTCAGTTTTGTGATTTGTGGTCTCCTATTTCTATTTATTATCTCTGAAGAAATCGGTTTTACCCTTTTATATCTAGTCACAAAAGGGAGGGGAGGAAAAGGCAATCAACTACATTTTATAGCACTTTCTCTTTTCTATTTAGGAAACTTAACGCTTTATTATCTCAACAAATCAGGATTTGTTCCAAACTCCTTTTTCTTTTTTGACCCATTTATTCTTTTACTTATATCTAGTCTAGTTGCGTTATGGAGCTTGAAATTCAAGTTTGATTACCTAGTGAGGTATGTTTCTGGAAATATTTTCTTAATTATAACTTTTGGACTAGGGCTTATATTTATTTCTTTTTTAGGTCTATCAATGGTAAAAGGAAATGATCCAATTTATCAAGCATTTCATTACTTGGTTCTTTATTTTCATTTGGGGTTTGGTGCCTTCTTTCTACTATATATCATCTCCAATTTTATTGATCCTCTAATTGGAGGGTTAGAGATTTACAAAATCGCATATAAAGAAAGGAATTTTCCATACGCTTCTGCTAGACTTGGAGGGTTTGCTGTCATACTTGGTTTCTACTTTTTGTCTGGGCAAGAGGCATACAACCTTCTCAGATCGGGCTACTATAATGGTTTGGGAGATATTGAGTTAACGAAAAAGAATACTTCCTTAGCTAAAGAGTACTACAAACAAGCAGATTTTCTTGGTTATAGTAATCATTATTCTAACTATAAGTTGGGCTGGTTGAACCTGAATGCTGGAAAGGAGTTTCAAGCTAAAGTTAGGTTTGAGAGAGCTGGATCTAGATATCCCTCTCCTTTTGCGCTTGTGAATTATGGGAATATTGATTCCGAATTAAACGCAAACAAAGTTCAAGCAAGACTTGAGCAAGGTCTCACTGAGTTTAACAGTGGCGAACTCAAGAATAACCTCGGCATTCTTCAGATGCAAAAGCAAAATATTGATCAAGCTCTCGTTCATTTTGAAGAGGCTGAGTCTTCTAATACCTGGAATCAAGCTCCTCTTTTAAATAAGTGGAATGTTTTTAAGCTTAAAGAGATTGTAGACTCTACTCGTCTTGTCTCTGATTTCGAGAACGGAAACTTTGGTGTAAGAGCCAATCTTTTGACCACTCAAATAAAAGGCAATAGTCTGTCATTCGATTACAATGCAATAGAAAAAGCAATTCCTCTTCATAGACAAGCTTATCTATTGAATAGTGCCTATCTATTTTCTAATGATTCTTTGGAGTCACTCATCAACAATGAAATAGACAACTCAACCAATGCCAACCTAAACAATAGGTTAAGGAAAGCTTTAGCCGTGTACTATTATCAAAAAAGAGAGATTAACAAGGCCTTTAAAATGATGGATTACCTCCAGGCAAATGCATATATAGCATATCAGGGAGACTACCTATCAGATCTTGGTAAGCTTGCTCTAGACCAAGGAGCATTTCAGTTAGCTCTAGACTACTTTGATAAAGCTATAGAAGTGAAACACTTGCCTGCACAAATAAACAGGCTGGAAGTACTCCTTGCGATGGGGAAACATGATGAGGTAGAAAAGTCATTATTGGATATCATTCAAAAAGATCCAGGTATGACAGAATTTGCCAATGATTTTTTAGCAAAGTCTAAATCATATCAATTCGTTGCTAATATATCTCCTACTGTAGATTTGACAGAAATGAGCACTTCTGATATTGAAAGGTTAGCGCGTGAAAATTCATTTGATGAGACGTCTGTATTGAGAGCTATTGCTGAACTCAACAAACGTGAAGAGTTTGCAGCCTATGAAATATTGGTTGATGCCATTGAGATCAATCCTTACTCCGTAGAAATCTTGAAGGAATATGTATTGGTTGCAGCCAATTGGAACTTCGAAAATTATGCGAATGATGTATTGAAACGTTTAGCCCCATTACTATCCGAAAAAGACTATCAAGCTTTTAAAAACATATATGAGAGCAGAACAAAAGAAGCAGTCAGCGAACCATGGCAATAAAAAAAGCCATTTGATTTCTCAAATGGCTCCTTGTACTATTAGAATTCTTTCTTAGTTATTGAACTTGAAAAGAATATTCTGAATCATTTTCTGACGAACTGGCTGCCCCCTTTGCTTACCTGGCTTCCACTTAGGCCCGTTAGTAATAACTCTTAATGCTTCTTCATCACATCCAGCTCCAATACCTTTCACCACTTTGATGTCCGTAAGACTACCGTCTCTCTCCACAACAAACTGAACGAATACTCTTCCTTCAATTCCCATTCTCTGAGCTTGACGTGGGTATTTCATCTCTTTATTAAGATACTTACCCCATGCAGCCAAACCTCCAGGGAATGAAGCAGACTCTTCTACAATAGTAAAGATCTCATCAACATTCTCTTCTTCAGGAGCTTCTTCAAAAACGATATCTTCAACAACAGTTTCTTCTGTTACCTCCACATCAAGTTCTACTTCTATCTCCTCCTCTATCTCCTCCTCATCAGGAATCTCAATGATTTCTGGTATTTGAATTTTTGGTGGAGGGGGCGGTGGTTGCTCCGTTGGTGGGATATCTAAGATATCTTCAAAATCATCATCTACTGTACCTAGGTCAACTAGTCCAGAGTCGTCATAAGACCTCCACTCGAATGCTACAATCACAAAGAAAAGACTGAGCGCCATTCCTACGTTTAGCAACATCCCTGATTTTCTAGACAGGTCTATTTTTGGGTTTTTCTTCGGTTCCATAATCCTTCTTTTAGAAGTTGAACATCAAATATATGCCCTTCACTTTTTAATTACCAGAAGAGCCTTGGTATTTATACAATAACTGCAAAAAACATTCCAGAAAAATATTAACCTCCTACCTCTGCTTTATATTCTTCCGCAGATAAGAGTCCATCTCCTTTATCAGACACTTTAACTTTGATCATCCAACCATCTCCATAAGGATCTGCATTGACTGTCTCAGGGCTTGACTCTAGTGAATCATTAAACTCGATGATTTCACCAGAAAGAGGCATAAATAGATCAGAAACTGTCTTTACGGCCTCAACTGTTCCGAAAACTTCTCCAGAATCAAGTGACTCACCAACGGTTTCAATTTCTACATATACTATGTCTCCTAATTCGCCTTGAGCGAAATCAGTAACACCTATAGTAGCTATATCACCATCCATTTTAATCCACTCGTGATCTTTTGTGTAGAATAAATCAGCAGGAATATTCATTGCATTTAATTTTAAAAATAGTTGCCAAAAATAATCTTTTGATTGAACTGTACCTACTGTGCAAGGCCAAATCTTAACTGCACTCCAAATGAAGTTGTCTTCCTCTTGAAAGATCCCACCTTTGGATTATTTGTATTTCGCTCAAAATACATAGTCATATCCAATTGATTATTGATTTTATAAGACATCTGAGGCCTTAACTGGAAAGTTCTATTTCCATTAGTAATGACATCCGTGTCATTAATTTTTCGCTGAATTGTTTCTGAATCTCTCACCGAAGCTGCTACTCTGAAAGTAACATCATTTTCTAAAACAATGGTTCTTCCTCTTACTCTCCAAGGAAGTTTAAACCCTGTCTTTGTGTATCCAAAATCTACCGTTACGTCATTATTAGTTGTTTCTGTGACTTGCGCATTAGACATATTAAGTCCTAGATTTCTAGACTTTCTAAATTCCATCCTGGTAGAAATATTGGAAACTGTCCTGAGGTTTATTCCTATTAAAGGCACAAACTGTTCTGAGATCATTATCTGGCTGATGACGTAAACAGGAACTAATCTATTTTCACCATCATCTGGATCATCCTCTGCAAGTGGGTAATCAAGAATATCATTTTGTAGGCCTACAGTTTCTGATGTGAAATTTAATGAGCTGGTAAAGCTTGAAACACTGTAAGTAGAGTTATAGCCATGCGATATAGTGAATGAAGAAAATATTTCTGCTATTGCAGGAATTTTTGACAAGCCAGCGTAATCAATTCGCCAATTAGGAAGTGGTATTCTAGGAAAGGGCGAAAGTTCCACGTCATTGGCACTTTGACCAGAATAAGCTGCTATGAAAGCTGGAATCAATACATCCTGAGAAATAGAGTTATAAGAAATAGTATCCAGATTAAGCTCATTGAGTCTGTTTCGAATAACTGTGATATTATTTTCAAACTGAGAGAAGGCAGCTGAAGAGTTGTTCGGACCACTTCCCTCGAAGGCAGATTGAATGGATAGAAATGAGGTGGAATAACTACCAGATCGATTAGGAGAGAATGAATTGAATCCACTAATATTATTCACATTATCTTCAAAATATCTAAATTGTTCTTGGTACCTGTTAGTCAATCCACGGTTCCAGCTAAGCTGAATCCTGACATCCTTGAAAGGTTCCACATCTGCCTGAACATCCAAATCTCTACCTCTAGTCTGCTCAAAGGGAGTTCCAAGATTAGAGTTTTTTACAATCCATCCTTTATCTGCAGCTTTTGTCCTTATAGAGGGATCCTGACTTCCTAAAATAAAATCTATTCCTGGAGCATTAAAGCCACTATCTAGACCAAATAAAAATGCATTGGGTGTAAAGCCGGGTAGGGTAGTACTCTCATTTATCTTATAAGAACCATTGACTGATTTTAGCATCATTAAAAAACGTAAAGCCCCTGTTCCCAATGATGCTTTTTCTTCTCCTCTTGATGGAGTGCCTGCGTTTTTAAGGAACGTCACTTTATTATAAAGCTTAGTCATATCTATCCTTGCATTGATTGCTCTATCGCGTTGATTAGAAATGATGTTACCGAAATTGAGATTTGGTAACTCTTCTATCACCTCCTCATCGTCGGCATTCGGGTCGGGTACATCTGGTTGATTGACAGGGCCAGCCACCCAGCTATAACCAACAGAATATCGGATATCTGAAGAAATCCAATCAGTGAAAGGGAGCTTATCAAGTGGTATTTTGTAATTGGCAGCTATACTTTGATTGAAGTTTTTCATTCTTCCTAAGTTGGTAATCTGATTCCAAATAAATTCTCGCTCTTGCTTGGTATCAATATCCCCATCTACAAAAGCATTGGGCTCATCAATGACAGCATTAGCGGTTCCCGTATAAGTAAGACCTAGACTCTTAGTCAAATCCCATCTAAGTGAGTAATTGCTTGCAAAGGTGAAAAGCTTCTCGAACTGCGGAGTAACGCCTTCGAGGGTTAAATCATC
>JBGCFL010000023.1:0-3453 GCA_045106975.1 Ekhidna sp.
AAAAGCCCATTGATGCCAAGGTCACCCGGTTCTTGATACAAGTAACAGGTGGAATAAACACTTCTTATCACCCTACTACCACCGCTTTTGAGGACATCAAATCGAGCGGCAACCTAAACGTGATTAAGGATCGGGATTTAAAGTCCGAATTGACCATCTATTACGCTGAAATTGGTCGGATACTTGGCAATATAAGCGCAAATTTCATGGCCATGGATCAGCGAATCTTTCGACAAGAAAACATGTTTCAAATGGGTATTGCTGAGGTGGCCAAACTAGATAATGGCTTTGATTCCACTCTGGTAGACATGACTGAATTTAGACCAAAAGTCTATTCTAAAGAGATGACAAAACAGATGAAAGATATTGCACTGCTTTTTTTAACAATAAACGCAAGAAATCTGAAGCATCTGTCTGACTTGAAGCTCCATATAGAACAAATGAAAAATACTTTGAGCGAGAAGTGCAGTACCTAGATTTAAAGACTTTTACATAGTAACACCTAAATGAACGAAGAAACCGGGTTTCTGCTATTAATGAACCCAATAAGCGGAAATTACTCAACCTAGTAGCTGCCGTAAAAACGTATCGAAAAAAACATTAATTGAATACCGAGAACAGTCGCAGCAAGGAAAAAATCTGATAAAAATGTTAACAACCACCTACAATTTATGAAACGAATCCTAACCAACCTCTCCGAAAAATGTCCAGAATACTTTCTCGCAGTGGCTTCACTAATTTTATGAAATGAATAATGATCACTCCAAAGATGCATGGATAAGATCGGGAGACCTTAAGGGATTTATTGACTCTGTTATGAAGGAAGATATTAATGGAGTGGCTTACTATATCTCCATTGGAATGGATGTCAATTTCCTACACCCTGAAATCATGACTAATCCATTGATAGAGGCAACCAAAATGGGTAACCTAGAGATTGCTAAGCTTTTACTGGAGAATGGCGCTGATCCTGAGATTGTCTCTCAGATTGGAGAATCTGCTTTTAAGATCGCTAAAGAATCACAGAACCAAGAAATGATTACTCTATTGATGAGTAAGAAGAAACCGTCTTTTATAAAACGCTTACTTAATAATATCTCAAATTTTTCGAACTAAAAAATAAATCAAGCAGCCGGAGCTTCACCTCCGACTGCTCATTCTAAATTTATCTAGTCTTTCATATCAATAACCCTTCCAGGTGTCCATGGTGCTTGATTAGCATCCAACTCAGCATTGATGGATGGCACATCTTCATTGATCATTTTTTTCAAACTTACGATCACAGGATTTAGGTATTTCTCAGCGACAGCCTTCACCTGCTTAGCCGTTTCTGTCGGATCTGTTAAACTTGCGCTCCCTGTCCAGATAGCCGTATTGACTCGCCTACTTAGTGATGGAGCCTGATCAATCTCTAACTGTCGCTTGATAGGATCTCCGAACATAGACATCTGCACTTCCTTTAAAGCAGTCTCCATGTTATCAATCTTTTGATCTAGAGAAACACTCTTCACAATTCTTGCCGATACTTTATAATATTTCAATGCTTCCTGCAGTTGATTATATGCTTTTCTAGCACCATTTGTTGATTTGGATAGCTGCATCAGCTGCTGGTGAAATGCTAGCATAGCTGCTGGATCGGCTGTTGGTACTGTTTGATTGTTTAACGTTTTCACTTCAAAAGAAACCGGTTCTACCAAAGATGTCACTTCTCCATTAATGCTTTTTGCCAACTCGACAGTGTAGGTGCCCGGAAGTACCATTATACCAGAGGAGAAATTCTTAGTTGGATCAGCAAACTTAGTTTCGACTTGGTCAATGGCTGGGTATTTCAAATCCCAGTATACTCGATTGATTCCATCAGAAGAACTCTTTCTTACTTCATTCACTACCTCTCCATTCGAATCTTTGATAGTGAAAATGAGGAACGGTTTTTCCTCCTCTTTTTCGGCTTTTAATTGGTCGTATGTAGGATAGTAAACGGTAGCTCCATCTTTTCTTTTCTTTCCCTCTGCCTTTTGACGTTGGCTTTCAAGCGTCGTGTATTTCTCTTTCAGATAGTAAGTAAACGCAGCTCCAAATGGTGGATTTTCACCCAGGTAGTATGTTTCACCTTGAAATCCTTTTGGTCCCAACCAAGAGATGGTTTTGCTTGCCGCAATAGGACTGTAAGGCTCGTACTGTAAAGCTTCTGAAACAGGGAAGATGTGTGCTTCTTTTTCCAGCAACTCGTTGGACAATTCACGCAATGCAGAGTAATCATCCATGATATAAAAGCCTCTACCGAAGGTACCTAGCACCAAATCTTTTTCTCTTTCCTGAATGTTGATGTCACGAACTGCAATGGTAGGTAATCCTTTACCCAGCTTCTGCCAGTATTGTCCGCCATCTAGTGTAGTAAAGCATCCAAACTCAGTCCCTACGAATAGCAGATTTGCGGCCTCAGGGTCTTCAGCTATAGCGTAGACCGATCCTCGTTCTGGTAAGTTGGCTTTTATTGTGCTCCAGCTTTTTCCCATATCGGTACTTTTCAGCAGATAGGGCTTGAAATCACCTCTTTTGTGATTGTTGAATGCAACATAAACTGTTCCCTTATTGTGTGCCGAAGCAATGATTTCATTCACATACGTCATATCAGGAACCCCAGGAAACGCACTGTATTTTGTCCAGCTTTCGCCTCCGTTAGTAGACATATGTACCAATCCATCATCTGTCCCTGCATAAAGCAAGTTTTCATCTAGCGGAGATTCTGCTATAGCTACGATGTTTCCATAAGGAGTTGTAGACACATTTTTTGCTACGGCATCCATTGGCCACACTTTGCCCATCACCTCTAGCTTGTTACGATCAAGATCTCTGGTCAGATCGCCACTCACTTCCTTCCAGCTTTCTCCCATGTCGTCACTTCTGTGAAGTCTGTCCGAAGCATAGTAAAGACGCTTATTGTCGTGGTTACTTATCAATAAAGGCGCATCCCAATTCCAATTGTAAGAGTAATCCCCTTCTGGTGGTTGCGGCACAATGTTCTTCGTTTGCCCCGTCTTTCTGTCAAAGCGAGACAGATTTCCGTATTGTGACTGACTGTAAATGATGTCTGGGTTCTTTGGATCTACATGCGGTTCAAAACCATCACCCAATGTGGTTACAAACCAGTTACGATTGGTGATTCCTGTAGTTTCCGTCGTTTGAGAAGGCCCTCCTATCGTGAAATTATCTTGAGTACCTCCGTACACATAATAAAATGGATAGTCATTGCTTACCCCCAACTTATAGAATTGTGCGACAGGTAGGTTGGGAAAGAAACGCCATGTTTTACCTCTATCCCACGATTCGTAAACCCCTCCATCATTTCCATTAAGTAGGTAATTTGGATTATTAGGATCAATCCATAACGCATGGTTGTCAATGTGCTTATTCTTCTCACCTACATTTTTGAAAGTCTTTCCTCCATCTTCA
>JBGCFL010000230.1:0-27874 GCA_045106975.1 Ekhidna sp.
ATTCTATCATGAACTTAACAACTGTATCTTCTAAGTGGCTTAGTGAGAATCTAGAGGATCCTGATCTGATTATTCTTGATGCCAGCGAAAAATCCAACGTATCTAACCTCAAGTCAGAATTTCCGGACTTACAGATACCAAAAGCAAGATATTTCGACACTAAAAATTCATTCACTGACAAAGAAAATTCTATCCCAAATATGCTGCCTTCTCCTACCCTTTTTCAAGAAGGATGCAGAAAGTTAGGTATTGAGAAGAAAAGTAAAATTGTTGTTTATGATAATTTAGGGATATATAACAGCCCTAGAGTGTGGTGGATGTTCAAGCTAATGGGGCACAAATCTGTGGCAGTGCTTAACGGAGGTTTACCAGACTGGATAAAGAATAAATACAAAACTGAACCTATTGAGTCTATTGAATATGAACAAGGTGATTTCATCTCCCATTTTCAACCAAACTTGGTGAAAGATGCATCAGTCATTTTAAACAACATTCATTCACATAATTTCATTGTGTTGGATGCAAGATCGTCAGGAAGGTTTCATGCAACAGCTCCTGAACCTAGAGCTGACCTTAAAAGAGGTCATATACCTGACTCAATAAACTTACCGTTTACAGAAGTCCTTACAGATGGGAAGTTGATACCAAAGAAAGAATTAGAGCAAAGACTATCTAAGTTAGAATTGAAAAATAAGCCGTTAGCATTTACGTGTGGATCTGGTATTACTGCTTGTATTATTCTTTTAGCTTTAGAAACTATCAACAACAATCCTAAATCACTCTATGATGGATCATGGTCCGAGTGGGGACAATTAGAGGGAGTACCAGTTAATCAATAAACATTAATGCAACAATATCAAAAACTCAAAGAGCAGCACCAATACAATGCAGCTCAAATAAATAAAAGATACAATCTAATAAGCGCTATTAGATTGATGCTTGCAATAGGAATTGTAAGCTGCATTTATTTCTATTCACAATACGATGCTCTTTTTTTTGTAGCAGGAGCGATTCTATTGATAGGTCTCTTTCTTTTCCTCATTAAAACTCATCAAAAATTATCTTGGCAGAAAAAAGTAGAACATGAATTAATTGACATTAATCAGAATGAGATTGACCACCTTATGAATGGAGATCTGCCTTTTGAGAATGGACTTAAATATAATGATCCGAGACATGCCTATTCTTTTGATCTGGACATTTTCGGAGAAAAATCTCTTTTTCAGAATCTCAATAGAACTGGAACATATAGTGGTGAGTCAAAATTAGCCTCCTCGCTATTAAGTATTCAATCACAGAATGTGATCATTAAGAATCAAGAAGCTATAAAGGAGTTAAGCAACAAAATTGAGTGGCGTCAAAAAATATGGGCTATAGCCAGAGTCAATCAAGACAGTGAGGAAAGCTTCGAAAATCTGATGAATTGGGCTAAAAAGAGAAGTGAAAAAATCACTACTCCCATAAGAATCATTTCATTCGTTTCACCTCTGCTTACTATTGGGCTTTTTACTGCATACAATTTACTAGACAACCCTATTTTATTAAATCTTGGCTTACTACTATTCGTAATCAACTTATTAGTCCTTGCATCACAGCTCAAACGAGTCAGTCAGGAGAGTGTTGGATCAGGTAAAATTGATAAAGTATTGAAGCAATACAGTCTTATTATAGCTGAGATCGAGCATGAAGAGTTTCAAAGTGAGAGGCTAAGAGCTCTAAAAGAAAAGCTAGGAAGCTCAACTAATGCCAGCCAAAGCATTGCTCAGCTATCTTCACTATTCGGTAAAATGGACAATATTATGAATGCTTTTTCTTGGATCTTTAATGGCATTCTCCTTTATCACCTTCACACATTACATGCTCTACAAAAATGGAAAAACAACAATGCAGATAACATTTCAATCTGGCTTGAGATTATTGGAGAATTTGAAGCTCTAAGTAGTCTCGCCAATTTCAGTTATAATAATACTCAATACATATTTCCTGAAATTAATAATAACAACGAATTAGCATTTGAAGATTTGGGGCACCCATTACTTAATCAAGAAACAATGGTGACCAACTCGGTTTCTTTTAGTGAGAAAGGCTTCTTCATACTAACAGGATCTAACATGTCTGGCAAGAGTACCTTCTTGAGAACGCTTGGCATCAATATGATTTTAGGAAGTATTGGAGCTCCCATTTGCGCTTCAAAAGGATCTATTCATCCATTACCAGTATTAGTTTCCATGAGACTCTCCGACTCTCTGAGTGATAGCGAATCTTACTTCTTTGCCGAAGTGAAAAGACTGAAAGAAATCATGAGTACGCTAGATCAGCAGAAGTGTTTTGTCCTTTTAGATGAAATCTTGAGGGGGACCAACTCTGATGATAAAAGAACCGGCACTATTGGTGTCATTGAAAAAATGATCTCTAAAAATGTGACTGGAGCTATTGCAACCCATGATCTAGAGGTATGTTTAACGACCGATCAATACCCCGAAATATTAGTCAATAAGTGCTTTGAGGTAGAGATAGTAAACAATGAACTTCATTTCGATTATAAACTGCGAGACGGTATTTGTCAAAACAAGAGTGCTACATTTTTAATGGAGAAAATGGAGATTATTGCTAGCTAAAAAATCAATAATCAATATGCCTTTCTGTAATCTCAGGGAGAATGTCTGCAATGGTTACTAGTACACCAGTCTCCTCCACATCTCCAAAATCTGGATTGGATGCGGTTCCAAAGGTGACCATGGTAGAGGATAGGTTCATGTATATATTGATCAAAGGCGGTACCCACTCCCCTCTTTCCTTTAGGAGCTTATTCAGTTCTTTGAAGCCTTCTTTAAAAGAAAGTGATTTATCAAAGTGCTGATCAAACAAAAATGTATCAAACCCAGCTTCATATTCTGGTTTTGGCTTACACAAGTCTGGCCGTAAAGGAAAATAGTGTGTCATGAAAGAGAGTAAAATATCCCTCGCTTCCTTGTCGTAATTGGTATACATGGTCACTTTCCCAAAGAAGTATTTATTCTCGGGGTATTTAACCACTAATGAGCCCAAGCCATCCCAAATGTTCATCAAAGCAAACAATCCCTTTCTCGGATTCACTCCAGGCTGATAATTGGGCTGCACAAAAGATCTACCTAACTCTATAGCATGAGGTAAGTATTCTTGTTTCATTTGATTGGTAAACTCAAAGTAATGAGCTGTAGATAAATCAAGTTGACTTGTTTCAGGGTTTAGCGCCCTATCACCAGTAATAAACCTATAACCACCAATGATCTCACGATCTTCCTCACTATATACTATAAGTTGTTCATAGCATCTTTCACAGGTATCATATTCATCAATGTCTATTTCTTCGCCAGTACCACCTCCTGCATATCTAAAAGAAACCTCCCTCAATCTTCCAATCTCGCGCATGGTGTTCGGAGAATTATGATGATTGATAATATAAATTTTGTTTCCTCCTTTATTCGTTGGCCTTACAAATCGATCTTCTGTTAGCTCTTCTTCTATTAAGTTACGATCTATTGGAGAAATGATTTCCTTTTCTTTCATACTGGATATTACACCCTATTTAATTGATATACTTTTTTTCTTACCCATTCTGCCCATTCCTTATCGTTCTTTTCTCTACTAAACACTTCCGAATCAATAGGTTCACCAATTGTGATATCAATGGTCATGTTCTTCTGTTTGAATAATTCATCTACAAGATAAAACATTTCAAAATTTAATTTGACTCCTAAAAATTTTCTCAGATTAGCCAACCTATAAAAACGATTTGTTAATTTTCCATCAATATGAATAGGAATGATAGGTTTTTGATACTTTTTTGATTTGGAAACAAAGGTTTTTTTCCACTCTAAGTCTTCCACTCTTCCATCTATTTTTCGACTGACCAAACCAGCAGGGAAAAGAAATGTAGCAGAATCAGAAGCAAACTGTTCTTCTACTTTCTGAAGTGAACTGACTGCATTTTTACCTACTAGATTTACGCCAATGAATTTGTCTTCTAAGTTTTTCACTCCCATCAACAAATCATTTACAATAAACTTGATATCCGGTCTTATATCACGAAATAAATGAATGATCGCGATGGCATCAAGTCCTCCAAGAGGATGATTACTAGCAAAAATGCAGCTCTGATTTAGTTCAGGAATATGCTCTGCTCCTTTCAAGTTGAGTGTGAGATTAAACTCTTCCACCAATGCTTTACTAAAACCAAAAGAGTCTTTTCCTTTTTGGCGACTCATGAAGTCATTTACCTCATCTTGATGTATTATTTTCTCTACCCAAGAGACAGTAAATCGGGGAAGCCATTTGAGCAAATTTTTATTTTTGCTTGCTATTAGCTTTTTGACATCAACAAATTTATCCATCTATTCAATCAGTGAAAATAGGTTTTGGCAATTTTAACACAACCTCAAGAGGTCTCAAAAGT
Source organism: Ekhidna sp. (assembly GCA_045106975.1). Classification (GTDB taxonomy): domain Bacteria; phylum Bacteroidota; class Bacteroidia; order Cytophagales; family Cyclobacteriaceae; genus Ekhidna. Next base: position 4,436 of record JBGCFL010000230.1, read on the forward strand.
TTATTGGTCTTTAACCGTTCCCCGAAGTACACTTACATTCTGATTATAGGGATTACCATTGGTTCTTCTCATAGAAATGACCTGACCTACATGGTTGATTGCATCCGCAATAGGACCATTTAGCAAATTCCAGAATGGAAATTTACTCCCTGAAGATGCGAATACCATGTCATATTTCTCTAAACTGCCAACCTCACTCTTTTTCAATTTTTCACTCGCCATTCTGATATTCAATAATGTAGCTGCTCTAATTTCAGTATATGTCAGTCCTTCCATATTCAGTCCTTCAAAAGGTTTTTCATTAACCGCATTTGCCATGATTTGAGTAAGCACATAAATATGCTCTAATGTCTCTTGAATGGTTCGGGCGCTATCACTTGGCTGGAACTGGAGATCTGACTCTCTTAAATCTGCGCTTCCCCAATAGTACCTAAATCCTAACCCGTCTACTTGTCTTGCAGCAACTGATTCTGCGGTATAAGATGCTGGATAATCTGGGATTTCATAATAATGATCAGCTTTACTTGTTTGAGCATTTGAAACTATTCCCGTAAGAATTAAAGATGAAATCAAAGTGAAAAATCTGTTCATGGAACTTCTATTTTGAGGTTAAAACATTTGATAGTTTTGCGAACGATGAATGTAAATCGAATTGAACTGTTGAATAAATATATACTGGATGAGCCTAATAACCCATTCAACAGGTATGCACTTGCCATGGAATATTATGAGCGGCAACCAGAAATGGCATTGAATCACCTCAATCAACTTCTTAATCAATTTCCTGAATACCTACCATCCTACTTTAAAGCAGCACACCTCCTTTGGGAATATGAAGATTGGGGTAAGGCAGATACCGTTTTTAGCAAAGGGATAGAATTGGCAGAAAAACAAAAAGATCAGAAAGCGCTTCATGAACTGAAAGCAGCCTATCAAAATTTCGAAATAGATAGAGACTGAGTTTAGTTGGAATTATTATTTTTATTCCATGGAAATGGCAAAGACAGTTGAGGAGTATTTGGAATGGCATTCTGAACATAAACCTCTTCTAGAAAAACTGAGAAAAATATTACTCTCCACAGAATTGGTAGAAACGTTAAAGTGGGGAATTCCTACCTAGACAATCCATAATAAAAATATAGTCGGAATAGGTGCCTTTAAGAGCTACGTGGGACTTTGGTATTTCAATGGTGCATTTCTAAAAGATGATGCCAATATGCTCATTAATGCTCAAGAAGAAAAAACGAGGGGGATGCGACAATGGCGATTAGAATCCGCAAATGAAATTGATGAAGAGTTGATAAAAACGTATACACTAGAAGCCATTCAAAATCAGAAAGAGGGAAAAGAAATAAAGCCAGAAAAAAAACCTCTAATGATCCCTGAGGAATTAAAGGAAGTTTTAGCATCTGACTCACAACTTTCTGAACTGTTTGATCGAATGAGTCTTTCGAACAGAAGAGACTTCACAGAGCACATTGCATCGGCAAAAAAGATGGAAACCAAACAAAAGAGATTGGAAAAAATCATCCCAATGATCAGAGAAGGAATTGGATTGAATGATAAGTATAAGAATTGCTAATTATTCAAGTACCATTTCATCTTTTTCCCGTCGACTTCTATTATGTACATTGAGTTCTCTAAAGCACCATCCAAATACACCTCATAACTTCCTATTTCTTTTTCATTCATTTTATACTGAATATTTCTTCCCGCAATATCGAGAACTCTTATCTCTGGCTTTGAAATTCCAGCAATAGAAAATGAAGGTGATTTTGATGGGTTCGGGTATACTTGAAAATAAGATTCGTCATCTAATCCAGTTACTTTTAAAATATCGTCCCAACCTTTCCCTCTTCTAGTTTCCAAGAATCCTCTCAAACCATATTCTACATGATCCTTGGTTCCTCGTTGGAATGAAGCTGTGTAATCTGACATGGTAAAACCAAAAGCTAGATTGAAGTAATCATCATTCTCTATATAAGGTCTCAAAAGAGATTCGTAATGATCAAACAAAGGCTCCAAATAGTCTTGAGAAAAATAATTCTCATACATTTCCTTCAAATAACTTCTGTATTTTTTTTCATACTCATCTACATTCAAAATCTTAGTGGTTAGAGGTCTTGGGTTACCTCCTCGATAAAATGACAATAAATTTCTTGTTCCCCAATCACGATCTATCCAATCTATACCCCATGTATTATCTGCATCGTATGGAATAAATTCAACCAATTCTGTTTCAGCATCATAAAACAAATAAAAATTATTTTGATTGTAACTATACCCGTCCCAATGACCCAAAACTGCTTCTACGGCCAATTGCCTTAAATAACTATCTACATTAAATACTTTTTCAATTTCTATTTGAAAATCTGCACTCGGTGTACTGTTTAGCACTTTGACAAACGAATCCAACTCTTCCCTCGTATCTTCATCCTCATTGATTTTAGACTCATATATTTCATTATTGAATATTTGTCCATCATTTGAAAGGTTGGCACCCCAACTGCACTTGTAGAGAAATCCATTCTCATGTCCAAAACGAGAATCCACAAACTCATCATCTATTTGTTCCGTATTGAGGTAAACTCCCATATATTCTTCATTGATGTAAACAACGCTTGGTGTTACTCGGATTGCGGGAACATTCATAGCACGATACATATGCATAGTCAGCAGTTCCCGAATTATGCTTGGGTCATTTACATTAGGCTTGAGATTGAACTTCTTGTATCCATAAAATTTACTTCCATCGAATTCTTTAAAGTCAATTTTATACGGACGCTTGTCATGGTCTCGTGATGTATTTCCTCTAAGGCGAACGCCAGCCCCTAAGGCTAGCTCTTCATCTATCATAGAATTAGAAATTGTTATTTCAGAAGGAACATAAATTTCTTCATACCTATTTTCTTCTGCATGAATTAAAGCTTTATCATCTGCAGACATTGAGATTCTAATCTCGGTAATTTCTTGTTCGAGATATACTTCGTCTTCACCAGGATTTACATTTTGGGCATTTACAACGATTGCGACGAGTAGTACCGTAAAAAAGGAGAGTTTTAATCTTAAAAACATCTTAACAAGATGCTTAAAATCATTGAACAGAGCAAATAAAAGCCATTTTAGAGCTTACTCATTTCATAACAATAACGATTTTTCCAAATGATTCAGGGTCCTTAAATCGATCAAAAGCAGCCAAATAATCATCTGATTTAAAGACTTTGTCTATTGTTGGTTTGATTTTATGTTCATTTACCCAATCTATCATTTCTGCAAACTCATCATCACTACCCATGGTAGAACCCATAATTTGAGCTTGAGACCAAAACAAACGAAATACATCTACTTTTTCAGGATGTCCAGCAGTACTGCCGTACATCACTATTCTTCCAGCAGGTTTAATTATTTTCAAATAACTATTTAGATGATTGCCCCCTGCACTGTCAATGATTGAATCAAAACCTCCTAGGCTTCCTGCTTCTTTAGACCATTTATCGTTTTTGTAATTGAATCCTTCTTTTACTCCAAGTTGTTTCACTCTCTCAATCTTCTCATCACTTCCACTAGTCACGTATGTATCAGCACCTGCTGCCAAAGCAAATGCTATCGCAAATTGAGAAACACCACCACCAGCGCCAGTTATTAATACCTTTTTCCCTTTAGCTACTAGTCCTTTTTTGATGGTTGCTCTAAAGGCAGTCAGACCTGCTAATGGAAGAGCTGCAGCTTCCTCATTGGATAGATGAGAAGGTTTCGCTTGCAAACGATGAGAGGGTACTTTTATGTATTCAGCAAGAGTACCATTAGTAGGCATTCCTAAAACTGAATAACTTGCAGATTGCACTTCTGAATCACTACCCCATTCTACATTCGGATTGATGATGACTTCTTTACCTACCCAGTTACTTTGTCCTTCTTCCACGACTCCACAACCGTCTGAACCTAACACTGTCCCAAACTGAATACCTGGGTACATTCCTTCTCTAATCCACTGGTCTCTTCTATTTAGAGCAGAAGCCGATAATTTGACCAAACATTCACCCGCTACAATTTCAGGTTTCGACAATTCTACTAATTGGATAGGTTCTGGTTGATCGGTATTGGTTATTGCTTTCACTCTTATGAAATTAATAATGTGTAATTGACAATGATTAATATGGAATTAAGCAGTGAATGACTTTTAAAATGGCTGATCATCTTCACCTGAATCACCATCATTGGCCTTGCTTGGAAGAGTTATCGTAAAATCTGAATTTTCTGGTCCTGATGTTGGAAAGGCGTTGAATCCGTCTCCACCAGTACTGTCCCCATCCCAGTCTGTAAACTTGGTGTATTTACCAATGAACTTAAGATTGACTGTATCAGTACGACCGTTTCTGTGCTTGGCAATAATCACCTCACCTAATCCTTGAAGTGGCATTCCCGATTCATCTGTATCTAAACCATAATATTCTGGTCTATAAAGGAACATGACCATATCAGCATCTTGCTCAATTGACCCTGATTCCCTCAAATCGGAAAGCATTGGTCGCTTATCTCCTCCCCTAGTTTCCACAGCTCTACTTAACTGTGAAAGAGCAAGAACTGGAACATTCAATTCCTTCGCGATTCCTTTCAAGGCTCTTGATATAGAGGCAATTTCCTGCTCTCTATTTCCTCCTCCTTTTCCACCGCTATCACCAGACATCAACTGCAAGTAATCAATAATGATCAACTTCACATTGTGCTGAGCCACTAGTCGTCTACATTTCGCCCTTAATTCCAAAATACTCAATGCAGGAGTATCATCTATAAAAATAGGTGCTTCTGACAATTTACTGGTTTTGTGAACAATTTGCTCCCACTCATAATCAGCCAAATCCCCACGCTTTATTTTTTCACTTTCCAATTCAGCTTCTGCGGACACCAAACGATTGACCAACTGAATAGATGACATCTCCAAAGAGAATATGGCACAAGCATGTCCAAAATCGATGGCAGCATTTCGCAAAGCAGAAACAACAAAAGCCGTTTTACCCATACCTGGACGAGCAGCTATGATTACTAAATCTGAAGGCTGCCATCCTGAAGTGACACGGTCCAAAGCAGAAAAACCTGTAGGCACACCTGTCAGACCATCTTGCTTATCTTTTTTATCCTGAATTTCTTGAATTGCCTGATGAAGCAAGTCGCTCATTTTATCGTAGTTCTTACGAATATGAGATTCTGATACCTCAAACAATGACTGTTCTGCCCTATCCAATAACTTGAAAACATCAATCGTATCTTCATAAGCATCTTTTTGAACTTCTGAAGAAATACGAATCAATTCACGTTTAATCGACTGCTCTGCAATGATCCTAGCATGATACTCAATATTTGCTGCTGAATTTACTTTAGTAGTAAGCTCAGCAATGTAATGAGCCCCCCCTACCAAATCAAGCTTCGCCTCTTTTCGCAATTGATGAGTGACCGTCTTTATATCAATAGGTTGGCTATCGTTAAAGAGATTAGTTATCGCCTGATAAATATCCTGATGAGCGTCTTTATAAAAACTTTCTGGATGAAGAATATCAATCACTGTAGATAAAGCATCACGCTCAAGCATCAATGCTCCAAGCACAGCTTCTTCCACTTCTACCGCCTGTGGTGGCAGCTTGCCTAACCCTTCTGTCAGTTGAGACACTCCTAATCGACGACTTTTAGCTGGAGAAAATGTACTTTGTTTTGCTTCGTCCATTCGGAGTTGTTCTAAATTTAAATTGATTTTGCAAACATAGTTTCTAAACGTTCAGATTGATGGTTGCAGTATCTCAATTTATCACCAAAGTTTCCACATTCAATTTTCACCATCCTTTTACGCATTATGTTACCTTTGATATAATATCAATTCTCAAACCAATTAATCTTGTTTAAGCTCAATCTTAAAAACCCACTTGTTGTTTTCGATTTAGAAACTACTGGCACAAACATCTCTCATGATAGAATTGTGGAGATGGCTATGGTGAAAGTGATGCCTGATGGCTCCATTGAAGAAAAAACACGTAAAATCAATCCAACCATTCCTATTCCTAACGAAACATCCATGATTCATGGTATCTACGATGAGGATGTGAAAGATGAACCTACCTTCAAGCAAATAGCCAAATCATTAGCTCAGTATTTAGAGGGTTGCGATCTCTCCGGGTTTAACTGCATGGGATTTGATGTTCCAGTATTGGTAGAAGAATTTTTAAGAGCCGACGTTGAGTTCAATGTCGACAATAGGAAAATTGTAGATGCTCAGAAAATTTTTCATATGATGGAAAAGAGAAATCTGACAGCTGCATATAAGTTCTATTGCAATGAAAAGTTAGAAAATGCTCACAGTGCCTTGGCGGATACAAAAGCCACATATGAAGTATTACTTGCACAAGTGGAAAAGTACGAAGGAAAAGATGTGTTTGATGGGCTAGGTAAGAAAACCTCAACAATAGAAAATGATATGGCTTCCCTCCATACCTTGAGCTACTCCGATAAAGTTGATTTAGGAGGACGAATGGTGTTCAAAAACGGAGTTGAGTGCTTCAATTTTGGTAAGCACAGATGGAAGCCTGTTGCTGAAGTACTGGAAAGAGAACCTAGCTTTTATGACTGGATGATGAAAGGTGATTTTCCTTTAGACACCAAAAGAAAGCTTACTCAAATTAAATTGCGTGGCTTTAACAAGTAAGTCATACTTTAGGTGCCTCTAATGATTTACGTACATACAGAATTTAAATCTAGAGTCTAACTAATTAGTGTGTGATCCAGCTATTTAATCATCTACTTTCGTATATTTGATTTTAACCAATCGCCAATGTCTACACACCTTAATAAGAACGTAAAACTCCGCCTACTTGCTTTAGTCGTAATTGTCGTAGTTATCTATCTGGCATTGGTTTCTCTATTAATTTTTGTAGAGAAAGATAGTGATCAATCTGCGCTTACTAACTATTCAAATGCGATTTGGTATACATTAGTCACCTTGACCACCGTTGGTTATGGAGACCTTTTCCCCGCTACTGTTTATGGACGAGGAATTGCCTATATCTTTATTTTGGCGAGTATTGCCATTTTCGGGATATTGATTGGACAACTTAATCTACTTATGGCCACTATTAGAGAAAATAAAAAAATGGGATATTCTGGAACTGATTTTACTGACCATGTCGTCATTGTTGGATGGAATGACTTTGGTTGGCACGTAGTAGATCAACTTGTTGGAGTTGGTAAAAGAGTGGCTGTTGTCACTCCCGTAAAAGATGAACTTGAATTGATAAGAGAAAAATACAGTCCTAAAAATGTATTTGTACTCTTTAGTGATTTCAACAACACGGAACTATTGAAAAAAGCCAACATACATGAGGCGACAATGGTATTTATCAATTTAGATGATGATACTGAAAAGCTCGTTTATGTATTGAATCTTAAGAAAGTATTTCCAGAATCGGAATTTGTAGTCACGTTAGAGAATTCAGACTTGAAGAACACCTTCATGACGGCTGGTGTTTCAAACACTATTTCGCCAAAAGAAATATCTTCTAAATTATTAGCCTCTTATATGTTTGAGCCAGATGTGGCGTCATACAGTGAGTCTATATTGTCTTATGCAAAAACAGATGGTGATTATGATATAAAGCAATTCATAGTTACTCAAAAGAACCCATACTTAGGGAAAGCTTATCAAGATTGCTTCTTCGATTTAAAGAGAAAATACAATGCTGTTCTTATTGGTATCACCAAGCGCGATAAATTTGGCAATAAAAAACTAATAAAAAATCCGCTCGGGGATTTAAAAATTGGTCCTGGGGATTATCTAATTATTATTTTAAATGGAAAAGCATTTAAGCTTCTTAGGAGAATATTTGCTGTTGAAGAAGGATATATAAGAGAAAAATAATGAAAAAGCTACTTGTATCATTTGGATTCACACTATTGCTCTTCTCTTGTAACAATAGCGACATCAATGAAGGTGAAGAGTTTAGACCAAGAGCTGTATCGGACAGTTTTGAAGATTCTCATTTTCAAAGAGTAAAAGTTGATGGTGTAGAATACCTTATGATGGAGAGGGATAATAACAATCCTCATGAGGGTTTTGGCTTCATGGCATTTCGTGCAAATACATTAGTAGAGAAGCAAGATACTGTTCTAGCGTACTTAAAGACTTTACAGACATTCCAAAATAAGATCTACGCTAGAGTTAGTCGAATCAGTGAAGAGCAAGCACAAAGTGAATTTGAAGAAGTCTTTGAGGCTAACCTCTTGCTAGAGAAAAAAGAGCTCGACGAATTGGAACAAGAAGATCTGAATACTCAATAAACAAAAAAAGACCAATCATTTCTGATCGGTCTTCAATAAAATTTTTCTATTCCGTTTATCCTTTGAAATGCTTCTTTAGCACTTGAAGAGCATTCGATAGATTGGCATCTATCCCAGAAGAAGTAACTATATCCTTACCTACTTTCTCAGCATCTATCATATCATCTTTATCAGGGAATACTTCTTCAAGTATTCCACAATCATCTATAAGAGAGTATAGGATAGTAAATGCAGGAGAAGGTTTTGAGCTTTTGAATACAATCGCTTGTAGTTGGTTTCTAATTTCTTGCTCGAAAGCATAATTAGCATTATCCATTCTTTCAGAAAGAGGTATCCAAAGCAATTTGGTCTCTTCCTTTTGCAGAATTCCTCTTTGAGTTAAAAGAGCATTCAAATCTTCTTGTACATCTTTAAATGTACCAGATAAGGTTTTAATTTGATCCAACAGTGCAGAACCATCGGAAAGCTTTTTTAGCACATTATCAAGAATACGATTACCAGTACCTACAGAGTCAATTACTGATATTTTCCCTCCATCTAGGCTTACTTTTTTAAGAAGATAAAGCTCTAAAATACAAGCAGAAATAACTCCTGGTACCATTGTCTTTTCAGCGGCTGCCAGTATTCTTCCTTCCTCATCATCGAGTGCTATTAAATAAAAACCTTCAGCAATACTTAATTTCATGTGTGTATTTTTTGATCACTTTCAACTACTCAAAAGAAGCATTGAAAGGTGTTTAGCAATTAGTCAGTGTTTCAACGTGCGAATTTCGTCAATTTTAACGAAATCTCAATATTAGATTATTTCTTTTCTTTAAGAAGTAATCCAATTGTCAAACCTTGAACCAATATAGAGAATACCACAACAGAATATGTTGTAAACAGTATAGTCTCTTTCACTTCCTGAGATATCCACTCAAAGTCGGATAATGATAATGCCAATGCAACAGAAATTCCACCTCTTAGTCCTCCCCACGTCAGAATTTGAATTGTTTTGGGTTCAAACTCTCTAAAGTATTTCATGATAGTTATCGGTATACTAACTCCTAAGAATCTTGCAGATAAAACAATCAAAATACCTATACCACCTGCTGCGAGATTTTCTATGGTAAATGAGTCAGCAATGACCATCATTTCCAGTCCAATAAGAATGAACAGAATCGCATTCAATGCTTCATCTAGTAAATGCCAAAATTTGTAAACGTATTCTCCAGTGGCATTTGCCAAATTTTCATCTCTTCCTTGGTTTCCAATAAATAATCCCATTACCACCATTCCTAATGGAGCCGATACATGGATTATCTCTGCTAATCTTCCTCCAACCATTACGAGAGTTAGTGTAACCAATACCTCCAACTCAACATGATCATTATCGATAAAATTAAGCAGTTTAAATCCTAGAAATCCAAATAGAGCTCCCATAAGAAGACCTCCAATCACCTCTACCCCAAAAAGAGTAGCCACACTCAGTGCAGTAATTTCACCTGCTCCATGTCCTCCTGCTTCATGTATACCCGCTTGTGCTTTTGCTATTCCAAGAATAGTTAAAAATACAACTACACCTACACCATCATTAAATAGAGACTCTCCAGCTATCTTAATTTCCAATTTCTTTGACAATCCTACTTTTTTCACCAATGACAAAACAGCAATTGGATCAGTTGGAGATATCAATGCTCCAAAAAGCAAGCAGTATATTAATTCAATTTCAAAGCCAATAAGCGGGAATGCATAATAGACCAAAAACCCAACCATGAAAGTAGAAATCATGGTTCCAACAATTGCCAATACAAATACCGGCACTCGTTCCTCCATTAACTTATTCAGGTCTGTTGAAAGCGCTCCAGCAAAGAGCAAAAAGTTTAGCATGACGTTCATCAATACCTCTTCAAAGTCGAATTCGGCAATGATTCCCTCTGCCCCTTCTGTAATAGAAGGGAAAAAATATCCCAAAAACAAGATACTCATTGACATGATCAAAGCAATGACCATCAATCCGATAGTAGAAGGTAGTTTTAGTACCGTGATGTTGATCAAAGTAAATGCCGCAGCAAGAAAAATTAGCAGTGTGATTAAATCAAGAATGCCCATGGGTGGTAGTAATAGTTTAGGTTTTAGCTTATATGAGGCAAAATAGTTAGAAAAATATTACAAAAAAAATAAGTTGATTGGAATGGGATTTCTGCCAAAAACCATGAAGCTTGCGATTAAACATCATCTAACTACTTTTTCTCCAAGTGAAAATGTAAAATCAAATGTGGAAATTTGTAATATTCTGTGTTTTTGTTGTATTGGTCTCAGCCTGTACCAGTTTAAAAAAAGTTATTATTCGTAAGGACGCAAATAAAATTCTTAATGAATCTCCTATCTTCAAAGAGCAATTCACTGGATTTTCGCTTTATGATATTGAAACTAATGAGTTTTTAATTGATTATAATGCAGACAAGAAGTTTACCCCGGCTTCAAATACCAAGCTTCTCACAATGTACTCGGTGCTGAAGACATTCAATGATTCTATCCCTGGATTGATCTACAAAAAAACTGATGAAGGTTTAATCGTAGCTCCAACTGGTGACCCTACTTTTCTCCATCCTAAATTTAAGAATCAGAAAGCATTCAACTTCCTTAAAAAATCCGAAATCATTACAATAACCTATCCGAAAAACGAACTTAAAATGTTTGGGAACGGCTGGGCGTGGGATGATTATACTTACGACTATCAGCCGCAAAGGAGCTGGTGGCCCATTTATGCCAACACTATTCGAATAATTAAAAAGGATACGGTTCTTGAAGTTATTCCTGAATTCTTTACTGATTATGTTGAAATATCATCCTCTTCTATTCCGGGTGAACAAGTATCGGGTGAACAAGTATATCGAGATAATAAATTCAACATTTTCAAAACAACTTTCAAAAGCGACACTTCAAGTTTCGAGAGGGTTATCCCGTATGATCACTCCAAAGAGCTTTTAGTTAGACTATTGAATGACACGTTAAACACCTCTATAACCACTAGTAATAATGAATTAACCAGACCTGATACTCTCTATTCCCAATCAGTTGATTTCATGCTCGCTATGATGATGAAGCCAAGCGATAATTTTTTAGCAGAACAATTGCTAATTCAAGCAGCTTGGAAAAATGGGTTTAACCACATTCGGCCTTTCATGTATTATGCTAAGAATAAGTGGATGAGAAGTTTAAGTGAGATAAAATGGGTGGATGGATCGGGGCTTTCGCGCTATAACTTGATCTCTCCAAATGATCAAGTAAAGCTCCTTAAACTATGTTATGATGAATTTGGCATTGATAGATTAAAGTGGATTTTACCGAAAGGTGGAGAAGGTACTCTGAGAAAGTGGTACATATCCGAAGAACCATACATCTACGCAAAAACGGGGACACTGAGTAATAATCATAACCTGAGTGGTTTTCTTATTACACGCTCTGGTAAAACCATGATCTTCTCTCTTATGAATAATCATTATATCCGTCCTACGACGGAAGTAAAAAAAGAAATGCAACGTTTTCTAAATGAGATTAGAGATGCTTATTAATTCAATTTACATTTAAGGCGCATGAAAAGCTATTTTAAAAAAGAAAATCGAAAAGAGTTAATAATAGCAAATATCGTGTTCATGATATCAAGTGTGATTTTTTCGCGTTGGGACAATTTCAAAAGAGGTCTTTTCGGACAACCTGAAATAGAGGTAGTTCAAGAGTAATTCTTAATAAAAATCTAGTTTCATTTTTCTGGAATGGATAAGATGTCTTTATTCTACTTTTCTTTTCCCATCTTTGTTGTACATGACATTCAATGACTTCAATCTAGACGATCAGCTTATCGAAGCGATCTCTACCATGGGCTTCTCTGAAGCTACCCCCATCCAAGAACAAGCTATTCCATCTATACTTTCTGGTAAAGATTTGATTGCATGCGCTCAAACAGGTACAGGAAAAACAGCAGCTTTCGTTATCCCAACGCTTAACCATTTGGCTAAAAACCCAAGTGAAGATGTAAAAGTGCTAGTAGTAGTTCCAACTAGAGAGCTTGCTATTCAAATAGATCAACAGTATGAGGGCTTTTCGTACTATCTACCAGTACAATCAATAGCTATTTACGGAGGTGGAGATGGAAGTGATTTTGCACAGCAAAAGAAAGCATTAACTCAGGGAAGTAATGTTGTAGTCGCAACACCAGGTAAATTGATCTCTCACCTTAATTTGGGTTATGTGAAATTTGATCAAGTCACACATCTCATCTTAGATGAAGCGGATAGGATGTTGGATATGAATTTCTATGATGATATCAAAAAAATCATTACCTATTTACCTAATTTGAAGCAAACATCTATGTTCAGTGCCACTATGGCACCAAAAATAGAGAAGCTAGCAAAAAGTATTTTACAGGATCCTACGAAGATTACTCTAGAGCTTGCAAAACCATCCGAAAAAATCAGTCAAGAAGTCTATAAGGTAGAAGAATCTTATAAGATTGAATTGATTAGCAAGCTCATAAGTCGATATACAGATTTTGAAAGTATTCTCATTTTCACATCCACCAAAAAGAAAGTAGCTGATATAGTAAAAGGTTTGAAAAAAGTAAATTTAGAAGCTGCAGGAATCTCATCCATGCTTGATCAGGATAGTAGAGAAAGAATTTTACTAAAATTCAGAGCTAAGAAATTAAGAATATTAGTAGCGACTGACGTACTCAGTAGAGGAATAGATATTAAAGATATCAACTTAGTTGTCAATTTTGATGTCCCCAATGATGCTGCTGACTATGTTCACAGAATTGGTCGTACTGCAAGAGCCAAAACATCTGGAGTTGCCATTACCCTTGTAAATAAGGATGATGGTTACAAAATGAAGCGCATTGAAAAGCTAATTGATCGTGAATTAGAAAAGGTGAATTACCCGATGAGAAGAAGGTAATATCAATCAACCAACCAAAATTTTATTTAGTCTTATTTGAGGAGATAGAGTTAAATAGATCATCTGACACCTAAGTTTCGATCAAAATGAAATCATTCTTTATTGAGTTGAAGAATATTTTCTTTTCTTTGAGTACTATTTTAGATTAAGACCTTTTAGTCAGCTAAACTATCAATATGAGTTATACTATTCATGGAATACAGCATTTAGGAGTTGGTGTGCCAGAGCATGCAAAAGCATGGAAATGGTATCGCAAATTTTTTGGATTAAATGTTCCCTTTTTCAATGATGAAGCAGAAGCTGAATTGATGACCATATACACTGAGGGAAAAATTATTTCTAAACGGGCTGCCATGGTGCTTAATCTGAAAGGTGGTTGCGCTATGGAAATAGTAAGACCCAGCACATTCAAAGCGACACACGCAGACACAGATCACCAACTGGGAGATTTGGGGATATACATGGGATGGGTGAAAACTCCTGATATTCAAAAAACTTTCAAATTTTTTAAAGAAAATGGTGTAGAGCTACTTTCAGACATTGTAAAAACGCCTAATGGATTGGATACTTTTTACTTAAAAGATTTGAACGGACTGATCTATCAAATCATTCCTTCCGATAATTTTTTCTCAAAGACGAAAGAAGTAACAGGAGGAACAGCTGGCTGCACTACCGGAGTTTCAGACATGAGCAAAGCCCTCGACTTTTACAAAGTATTGGGGTACGATAAAGTAGTTTATGATCAGTCTGATGTGTTTGAAGATTGGCAAAACATCAATGGTGGGCAAGGCAAGTTTCGAAGAGTGTTACTAACTCAAGCTAACCCTTCTACTGGTGGATTTATGCAATTGATTGGCGATAGCTATATAGAATTGGTGCAAGACCTTTCTGAAAGAAAGCCTGTTAAAATATATGAAGATCGTAAGTGGGGAGATATTGGATTCGTACACTTAGGTTTTGATGTAAGAAATATGAAAGCCATAGGTGAAAAATTAGACACTATTGGTCACGGATTTACCTGTGACACCAAAGACGTCTTGAGCATGGGCGAAAGCACCAAAGTTCACTGCACATACTGTGAAGATCCCGACGGAACACTCATCGAGATGATCGAGGTTTACAAAATTCCTATACTTGAGAAACTAGGTGTTTACCTGAATGTAGAAAAAACTGCACATTCAAAACCGCTTCCGAAATTGATGCTAAAAGCCTTGAGTTTTACTAAAATGAAAGATTAAGAGTCTATTCGTTTTCTCACATAGTGAGCAAACCGCTCATTAGTTTTATTCCATACCAAAGATTAGCGATTCGCAGATTTTCATCTGCCGCATGTTGATTGTTGTCGTGATTGGCAATTGGAACAATAATAGCTGGTTTTTTTAATACATCCGTGAAAAGATATAGCGGTAAAGAACCACCGAGTGTCGGTAATAAAACCAAATCATCTCCAATGACCTTTTTCGTCCTATTTATTACTTCCTGAGCTATTGGAGTATCCATGGCCGTTCTGGCTGCAGGATATCCACTCCCTCTAGTGACCAAAGCAATTTTAGCGTACTTCATTTTGGTTTCTTTATCTGGAGCCTCTCTTACAATATGATATCCTTGCTTTCTTATATGTGCCTCTACTAAATCCTTTTGCTTCTCTGGATCACATCCTTTCACTAGTCTAATTCCTAAAGAAGCAGTAGCAGTCGCCGGCACAACATTTCGAGCCAGCTTACCAGTATTTCCGCTAGACAAACCTCGTACCGTCAACGAAGGAAGTAATAAACGTTCTGCATAAGATTCTGAACCCTCAGGATCTAACACCGCCAATTCTTTTTTGAGTTGATTATCGATGGATGGCACATTTGCCAATGCTTCTTTTTCAAGCTTACTCAACGGCTCAACATCATCGTAATAACCATCTATAATCACATTGCCATCGGCATCTTTCATAGAAGCTAATAATTCTGCCAAACGCTGACCCGGAACAGGTGCCCAATTCCCATAATGACCACTATGTAAAGGTCTGTTAGGTCCGTATAGAGTAATCTCCATTCCCGTAACTCCTCTAACACCAAATACAAGCTGTGGCTTCCTAGACTGATGCACTGGGCCATCACAAAACATCCAGAGATCGATTTCATCAACTAACTCTCTATTATCGTCTAAGTATTGCCTTAGCTGTCTTGAACCTGCCTCCTCTTGTCCTTCAAAAAAGAAAACGAGATTAGATGTGACTTTAAGCTTATTCTCTTTAATCAAATCCAATGCAGTTAAAAGAGTAATGATAGGTGCTTTATCATCACCTGCCGATCGTGCATAGATTCTATTCTCAGGATCAATTTGTCCAAAAGAAGATGGAAAATCGGTAACCTCTCCCCCATCAAAAATTGCTTTTGAGTAGTACGTTGGCTTCCATGGATCGTTGGTCCATTTTGTTTTATCTACCGGTTGACCATCGTAGTGTACATAGAACGCCAATGTACGCTTAGCATTTTTTACAGGGTAGTATCCAAAAACGATGGGTGGAGTACCAACCATCCTCAACAACTTTGTCTCCACTCCCCTTTCTTCTAATTCCGACTTAATGTAGTCCGCATTCTTATTGATATTGGGTAAATCAAAAGCCACATTGGGTATAGCGAGTAGTTTTTGGAAATCCTGTAAGATTTCAACGCCATTATTCTCTATGTATTTATCAGTCAGTTTATTGATGTCCTGAGTGGAAGCAGATAAACCAAGTAAAAGCAATAAAGAAGCTAGAGATGATTTCATTCTATGAAGTTTGATTGTTTTCTAAAATTATCAAAATATTGATGACTATTCTTAGATATTCCTTTCTAAGACACAAAAAAACCCTTTCGTTTCCGAAAGGGTTTTGAATTTATCTATGAAAATGATTACATCATTCCACCCATTCCACCGCCTGGCATTGGAGGCATTGGAGCAGCACCTTCTGGCTCTGGCTCGTCAGCTACCACACACTCAGTAGTCAAAAGAAGTGCTGCAATAGATGCAGAATTCTCAAGTGCTAGTCTAGTCACTTTTGTAGGATCAATAATACCTGCTTTGAACATGTTTACATATTCACCATTTGCGGCGTTGAATCCGTAATCAGCTTTTCCGCCTACTACTTCATTTACCACTACAGAAGCTTCACCACCTGCATTTCCTACAATCGTTCTCAAAGGAGCTTGGATTGCATTTCTGATGATCGTCACACCTGTGTTTTGATCTTCGTTATCCAAAGTCAATTTATCCAAAGAACTCATCGCTCTGATCAAGGCTACTCCTCCACCAGCAACAATACCTTCTTGAACAGCAGCTCTAGTTGCATGAAGTGCATCATCTACTCTGTCTTTCTTTTCTTTCATCTCTACCTCAGTAGCAGCTCCTATGTAAAGGATAGCCACACCACCAGAAAGCTTAGCTAGTCTTTCTTGCAACTTCTCTTTGTCGTAATCAGAAGTAGTATTCTCTATTTGAGATTTGATCTGATTTACTCTTGCTTCGATATCTTCTTTTTTACCAGCACCATTTACAATAGTTGTATTGTCTTTGTCGATGTTGATTTTGTCAGCAGTACCTAAGTAATCAAGTGTTGCATTTTCTAGCTTGTATCCTCTCTCTTCAGAGATAACAGTACCACCAGTCAACGTAGCGATATCTTCCAACATTGCTTTTCTTCTGTCACCAAAGCCAGGAGCCTTAACAGCAGCAATTTTAAGAGAACCTCTGATTTTGTTTACCACCAAAGTAGCAAGAGCTTCGCCTTCTACATCTTCTGCGATGATCAACAATCCTTTTCCAGTCTGAGCAGTTGCTTCTAAAATAGGAAGCAATTCCTTCATGTTAGAAACTTTTTTGTCGTAGATCAAGATGTATGGATTTTCCATCTCAGTTTCCATCTTGTCAGTATTGGTCACGAAGTAAGGAGATAAGTAACCTCTGTCAAACTGCATACCTTCTACAGTTTTCACTTCGGTTTCTGTTCCTTTTGCTTCTTCAACAGTAATTACACCGTCTTTACCTACTTTGTCCATCGCGTTAGCGATCATCTGACCAATCTCTGCATCGTTGTTTGCAGAAACAGATGCTACTTGAGCTATTTCCTCAGAAGTTTTGATGTCTTTAGACTGCTTTCTAAGGCCTTCGATTACAGCTGCAACAGCTTTATCAATTCCTCTTTTCAAATCCATTGGATTTGCTCCAGCTGCTACATTTTTGATACCGTGACCA
The DNA here is from genome assembly GCA_045106975.1 of Ekhidna sp. Lineage (GTDB taxonomy): Bacteria > Bacteroidota > Bacteroidia > Cytophagales > Cyclobacteriaceae > Ekhidna. Next base: position 21,920 of record JBGCFL010000230.1, read on the forward strand.
AAAATCGCTTGAGTTAACACAGTAGCAGTAGTAGTTCCGTCACCAGCATCGTCTGCAGTTTTAGAAGCTACCTCTTTTACCAACTGAGCACCCATGTTTTCGATTGGCTCCTTAAGCTCAATTTCTTTTGCTACAGAAACACCATCCTTAGTTACAGTTGGTGCACCAAACTTTTTGTCAAGGATTACATTTCTTCCTTTTGGTCCTAATGTTACTTTAACAGCGTTTGCAAGTGTGTCAACACCTTTCTTGATGCTATCTCTTGCGTCGGTGTTAAAGAATATATCTTTTGCCATGATTTTATAAAATTTTCTTTTGTTGAATAATTAATTATACAATTCCGTAGATATCTGATTCCTTCATGATCAAGAACTCAGCTCCTTCAATAGTCACTTCAGTTCCAGAATATTTACCATAAAGTACTGTATCGCCTACTTTCACAGTGATAGGCTCATCTTTCTTACCAGCACCGATTGCGACAATCTCACCTTGTTGTGGTTTTTCTTTGGCAGTATCTGGTATAATGATTCCAGAAGCTGTTTTTTCTTCAGCCGCTGCAGGTTGTACTAATACCCTGTCAGCAAGTGGTTTGAAATTTACTTTTGACATGTTTATTTAATGTTGAAGTTTAAATTTTGAATTTTCGAGTATATATCATTTTGTATGCCATGACATAAAACCCTGACATTATTGCAGTTTGGCAATACATCTCCAATTATTACTCACAACCATTTGACATTTTGACATTCTTGCGAGTTTCAAATTTCTAAGAAAATTGATAATTGTAACCTTACCTCTTTTTCCAAATACAATCTGAATATACCTTCGCCATCATGCAACCAATCCTATTCATAGACAGAGACGGAACCATCATTCAAGAGACTGATGACGAGAAAATAGAAACCATTGAAAAGTTGGACTTCTTACCTGAGGCACTTTATTATTTAAAGAAGCTAAAAGAAGAAACCAACTTTCTTTTTGTAATGGTCACCAACCAAGACGGACTAGGAACAGATGCTTTTCCGGATCATGAATTTTGGCCGGTTCATAATTTCATCATGCGAGTACTTGAAACCGAAGGCATTCATTTTGACGCTGTGCACATTGATGAGCATTTTGAAAAGGAGAACCATCCCAACAGAAAGCCTGGGACAGGAATGCTTAAAAAATACATGGAAGGCAACTATGATTTGGCAAACTCTTATGTTTTAGGTGACAGAGCTACCGATGTTCAACTAGCAGATAATCTTGGAGCAAAAGCTATTTACCTTAGATCAGCTTATTCTGATGATTCTGTGAAAGCCGAACTTAAAACAAGTAGCTGGAAAGAGATTTATCAGTTTTTGGTAAAGTGATTATCTCAGGCTTTCTAAATAAATAAGATACCGGATAAATAAAGATTTCATGAAAATAAATCTTTATTTTCCGGCATGACGTTCTGTTGAATGATAGAATCAATTACATTCTTTCCCAGGGAATCCCCATGAGCATTAAGATAAGTGACATTCCAAAAAAGATGGATTGAAATCGGAATTTCACTTGTGCATCGTCTGTCTTTTTACTGATAGATCTTCCTACATGAGCTGCAACCACAGCGAATAGCATGAGTGCTAAGTGCTCTACAGCCCAAAATCGAATGACATCATCACTCATATTGAATGAGAAATCAGACGTGAAAGGACTCAAGAAAAAATACAAGATCAGTCCAGCTAGCAACTGTAGATCCATAAGACCAACATAGGCCGGAGCTATGATACTATCAAATTTTGAGTACTTAGAGCCTCCAAAAAGGCCAACGAGTGATTTAAGAACTACGACAATAGCTACTAATAGCACTAGCCATCTTAAACCAGAATGAAGGTGAAGAAAGAAGTTATACATAGTTGAAGTTTTTTCAAATATAATTCACTCAGATAACTCTGATCACAAAAATTACTTTTTCAGTTTCATAAGTCTTTCGGCTGCCTTTTCAATAGTCTCTTCTTTCTTGGCAAAACAGAGTCTAATTACTTTATCTGAACAAGGTTCAGAATAAAAAGGGGAAAGCGGAATAACTGCCACTCCTATCTCAGAAGTTAAATATTTCGCGAATTCCACGTCATTCTCATCACTAATTTCTTTGTAATTATACAGCTGAAAATAAGTTCCTTTTGCCACCTTAGGAATAATCGGAATATTTTCGAATTGAGTATTCATGTTATCTCTTTTCTCTTGAAAAAAAGTAGGTAGTGACTCATAAGTAGTTTCGTCTTTCAAATAATCTGCTATTCCGAACTGAACAAATGAGTTGGTACAGAACACATTCCATTGATGGATGGCCTTAAATTCATTCATCAGCCTTTCTGGCCCAACAATATATCCCATTTTCCAGCCTGTAGCATGCAGTGTCTTTCCAAAGGAAAATACAGCCAATGATTGTTCAAACAAATTAGGAAAGCGCATGACACTTTGATGCTGCTCTCCATCAAATATGAGGTGTTCATAAACTTCATCGCTTAAAACAATGATGTCTTTGTTCGCTACAATAGCCTCCAATGACTCTAAATCAGACTTTGTCAAAATAGTCCCTGTTGGATTATGAGGCGTGTTAATAATGATCATTCTAGTCTTATCAGATGCCATGCTTTCGATCTCGTTCCAATTGACAGCATAGTCAGGATAGGTAAGACGATATGGTTTTGGGATGCCCCCAGCCAACATAATTTGAGATTTGTAGCAATCGTAAGCAGGCTCTATTATAATCACCTCATCTCCTTTATTCACAAATGCCATAATAGCAGTATACAATGCTTGGGTAGCTCCAGCAGTAACGCAGATCTGCGACTCTGGATTTACTTTAAGTCCATTTGTTCTTGCTATTTTATCCGCTAATGTTTTATTCAACGCTGGCAGTCCTGCAAGTGGTGCATATTGATTTTTACCCTCCTGGAGATGTTTTGAAATAAGATCTTTCAGCCTTTGGTCACATTCAAAATCCGGAAAACCTTGACCAAGATTAATAGCACTACTTTCAGCGGCTAGCTTAGACATCACAGTGAATATGGTTGTTTCCGCTTTGGGTAGTTTGGATTGAATGGACAGATTGTTCATATTCCAAAACTAAATACAGCTAAATCAAACAATCCTATCTTATCTTTATTTAATTAGTTATTGAAAACTAAATATCAAAAAACTAAGTCTCAGTATTAGAGTTTGTTAAATCCCATTACTAAATAAATAACATTTGAAAAAGCCTAGCATTCCTTCCAATGAAAATGAGAGAATAAAAGCGCTAAAGACACACGAAATTCTTGACACACTCCCTGAGCAAGCTTATGATGATATTACAAAAATAGCCGCTCAGATATGTGGCACTCCCATCTCATTAGTTAGCCTTATTGACGAACACCGACAATGGTTCAAATCACATCATGGACTGGATGTTCAGGAAACACCAAGAGAACTAGCTTACTGCGCTCATGCTATCAATGAACCTGAAAAAATACTAGAGGTGCCCGATGCATATAAAGATGATCGTTTTCATGATAATCCACTAGCTACAGGAGATCCATATGTGAGATTTTATGCCGGCGCACCACTTACAGATGATGAAGGTCATACATTCGGCACACTATGTGTTATTGATCATAAAGAAAGACATCTTACTAAAGAACAAAAAGAAAGTTTGTGGGCACTATCTAGGCAAGTAGTCTCTTTACTCAAACTCAGGAAAGAGAACACTAAGCGCAATCAAATGGATGAAGATTTCACCAATATGCTCGAAAATCTTGCTGATGGTGTTTTCGAATTGGATGAAAATGGTAAGTGTAACTATGCCAATAGTCAAATGCTGCAAATGCTTGGTAGAAATCTTGAAGAAGTGATAGAGACGTCTATTTGGGATATGATATACTTCAAAGACATACCCGGTATGCAGGCATATTACGCAAATCAATTTCGTAGTAAGTCTAAAAGATGCAGTTATGAGTTCCGACTCCATTCAAAAAATGGTGAAACAATTTGGGTTTCCCAAAACACAAGCATGGAATACGAGGGATCTAGGATGTTCAAACTTCGATCCATTGCTCGCAACATGTCTGAGAACAAAAAATTAAGAAAAGAGCTTGAAAAGAAAGAAACACTTTATAGACTCGTCTCAGAAAACTCAAGCGATCTTATTGCTCTACATGAACCAGACGGCACTTATAAGTATGTCTCGCTAGCCTCCAAAGACCTTTTGGGTTATAATCCATCCGAATTGATCGGAAAGAATCCCTACAGCTTGATGCATCCAGACGATGTGAAAAAACTGGAGAAAGGTGCTCATCAGGCAACTCTGAAAGGAAATGAAGTGCAACAAATTGAATATAGAATAAAGAAAAAAAATGGTGATTATATATGGCTAGAATCATATACTAAACCGATCCTTGATGAAGCTCAAAAAGTAACTTCTTTTCAAACCTCCTCTAGAGATATCTCTATCAAAAGAAAAGAAAGAGAGCAACTTGAGATAGCGAAAACGAAAGCAGAAGAAGCCTCAGATGCTAAGGCTAGTTTTCTATCAATGATGTCACATGAAATAAGAACTCCTTTGAATGGAATCATTGGAACTACTCACCTCCTATTGGATAAAGATCCTAAAGAGGATCAAAAACCACATCTAACCATATTAAAGCAAACCAGCGATAATTTATTGGCAATCGTCAATGACATACTAGACTTTAATAAGATAGAAGAAGGCAAAATAGAATTAAATGAATCCTCATTCAATTTAAATACATTACTAAAAACCATACACAGCAATTACTCCATTCAGGCCTCTGAAAAACAAGTACGGGTTTCTCTGGATATTGATCAAGAATTGGCTGAAAGATACACAGGTGATGCCGTTCGGATAAGTCAAATTCTTCACAACTTAATGAGTAATGCCTTGAAGTTTACAGAAGAAGGAGATGTTTCGCTTAATCTGACTAAGACCAATCAACATGACAATTTTGATGAAATCAATTTTGAAATAATTGATTCTGGAATAGGTATATCAGATGAAAAACAAGTCTCTATTTTCAATGTATTTGAGCAATCAGAAAAAAATACTACTACAAAATACGGAGGTTCGGGATTGGGTCTATCCATTACGAAGCGATTGCTAGAATTGATGGATAGTGAAATTGTATTAGAAAGTCAGCTCGACAAAGGATCTTCCTTTTCATTTAAGTTGATTCTTCCGCGAGAAGAGCAGCAGATTAAAGTAACTAAAGACCCTGAAATGGTGAAGTTTAGCAATCTTGATGCTAGGGTGCTGGTTGTGGAAGACAATGCCTTTAACATGACGATAGCAAAAGAATTTTTAAGTTCATGGGGTTGCCAAACTAAAGAAGCAGTAAACGGAAAAATTGCTTTAGAAATATTGGAAATGAAAGATGTGGATTTGGTCTTACTAGATCTTCATATGCCAGTCATGGATGGATTCGAAACTATCCGTGAAATAAGAAGTAAAGACGATGCATTTTACAAGGAGTTACCTGTAGTAGCGCTATCAGCTGAGGCTCTAGGAGATGTACGTTACAAGGTTTTTAAGGCGGGAATAAATGATTTTATATCAAAACCATTTCTACCTGATGAATTTTACTTAAAAATTGCGACTCAACTTACTAAAGAGAAAGAGATCGTTGATGAAACGGACCTCCTCTCACACATCGAGAATAAATTGATTAAGACGCTTGGTCGCAATAAAGATATTGGTAAACTTGTCAGTGTTTTTATAGATAATGCAGAAGAAGAAAGACAGTTATTGAAAGAATCTATTGTCTCTCAGTCACTGATAGATTTGAGAAAATACGCACATAAAAATAAGACCAGCTACAAATTATTAGGACTAAATAAGCTCCTCAACCAAGCTCATGAAATTGAAGAAATGATTAAACGTAAAAATCCTTTGGATATGATTTTAAGGAATGCAGAGCAACATCATGAATA
>JBGCFL010000231.1:0-13598 GCA_045106975.1 Ekhidna sp.
GGATCTTGTGCCAATAGTTCTAGAAGTGGTGAATTCCTTGTGTTGATCAGCGAATCCAACTGAGTTTTTTGTAGTGAATCATTCTCAGCAGTCGCAAGAGTATCAAATTCATTATTGCTTTCAGCTAAAAGAGATGAAATATCATCTTTCAATTGTTCATCTTCTTCTGTTAAGTCACCGAAACTTGATGGATTTTTTTTCATTTCCTCAACAATCACAGAGTTCATAGCTAAAAGAACTTGTGAAACTTGTTGACCCTGATATACTTCCCAAAACTCAAGTTTTGCAACACCTTGTAAGAGTTTTCTAACCCTTTCTGGATTATCCACTCCTGGTAGTTCAATTTGAATTCTTCCAGTTCCTTGTAATCTCTGAATGTTAGGCTGAGAAGTACCGAACCTATCGATTCTTGTTCTAAGAATATTGAAAGAACGCTCAATTGCGCTTTCTACTTCAATGTTAATAATGTCTAAAATCTCTTCGTCAGTGCTAGTAAGACTGATTCTTCCTCTGTTGGCAGCTGTTGCAAAAATTTGAGCTAGCTCTTTCTGTGGAGCATTATCTTTAAATTCTGAATAGAATTCGTCCACATAATTAAGCTGCGTCCCTTTTACATTGTCTCTCGCTTGGCTTAAAGCTCCAACGAAATCAGCGTCAGTGCTATTTCCACTTAGACCTTTTATTATATCTATAGGAGATACTTCCAGTGTAACGTGCATTCCACCTTGCAAATCGAGACCAAGGTTTAGTTCAGTCTCTTTGATGTCTTTATAGGTATAGTCAAAGCCTACGAAGTTATAAACAGGCTCATTCCAGATGGAGTCAAGATATCTCTGTCTTTCAAGTCCGTTTAATATACCGTCGTTATTAGTAGTAGCTTCAGTCGCTTGCTGCTGTACGCCTTGTGCCACAAATGTGAACGATAGATAGTAGATACAGAGAAATGAAATTAGTATCGTCAAGAATACTATAAATCCTTTATTTTTCATTTTAATGGTTGTTATGGATTGACTTAGTTAGTCAATTTTTAATTGTAATAGTTCTATTTGTAATGGGTTCACCGAATGGTGATAAGTATAATGATGAGCCTCTTAATCAGGGAGCATTAGGCGCTATAATTCTACCTAAGAGCACTTTTAAAGCCTTATTTGCCGTAGAAATCAATTCATCTTGCAAATGTGTCTGTTTCTGACCCTCTTCTGTTTGAAAAATCTCTTCAAGTAAGTAAGACTGAAAGCCAAGATTAAACTGAACTGTCGAAGACGTTACTGCCTTCGATATAACTACCTGAGTAGATTCAGGAGCATCTTCACTAGACTGTTCTTGCTGATCTTGATATGTATCAGGTTCAAGGTAGATTGATTGTGTCAAAATGAATGTTCCTACAAACAAACCAAGAACAATTTGCAACCCCAGCTTCGATATGTTTTTTCTCGCTTTCAAAAGTGGATGCAAATGTAACAAAATCAATGACTTAGCAAGACGCTAAACAGTAATTATGCATAAGGAAGCATATCAGGATAAACCAAAAGGCTAAATTATTAGGATGATTGTTTTAGATAGGTGCTTACTATGTTTATCGCCCTATCAAAATCAACATGATTGGGTACAATTAAATCTGCCCATTGCTTTGATGGCTCTATGTATCTTTTGAATGCAGGAGTAACATGATGTTCAAAACGATACAAGACGTCTTCTAAATCATATCCTCTTTCTCTAGCGTCACGTAAAATTCTTCGCTTCACCATTAAAAAATCAGGAGCATCAATGTAAATGTTTAGATCTGTTAGATCCCTTACCTCAGAAAGGTAAAGAGTAAATATCCCTTCTACTAAAATTACAGGCTGGCTTGATATGGATATGATTTTAGGCTCGGCAGACTTGTTGTTGAATGTGTATTCAGGTAATTCAACAGTTTTCCCATCAATTAGAGATTTAATGTCGGCAACAAATTTTTCTAGATTAATAGATTCCAGTTTGTCAAAATTCTCCACTCCATTACTATCAACCGGTTGTTTAGTTATTTCATGATAGTAGTTATCCATCGATAGCAAGGATACGTTTTCGACTCTTTTTGCTAACTGATTAATAAAGCGGGTTTTTCCAGATCCGCTACCGCCAGTAATACCAACAACTATGGGCTTGCTCATGTATTTGATGAAAGATAATTAATCAACTTATTTACTGCCAGTGCTCTGTGCGAAATTTGATTTTTCACCTCTTTTGACAATTCTGCGAACGTTTCATCGTATCCATTAGGAGAGAAAATAGGATCATATCCAAATCCATTATTTCCTTTTTCCTCTTGGGTAATATCTCCTTCTATTGAGCCTTCAAAAAAATGGTTTTCTCCATTCTGGTCAATGTATGCTATTACTGTTTTGAAGTGTGCGGTTCTTTGAGGATTAGCGCCTAGGTTTTTTAATAAAAGCTGTATGTTTTTCTTATCATCCTTAGGGGCACCCGCATACCTTGCCGAAAATACTCCTGGCTCATTCGAGAGTGCTTTCACACAAAGCCCACTGTCATCTGCAAAAACGGGAATTTGAAATTTGTTAAATACATACTTAGCTTTTTGCAGAGCGTTAGCTTGGAATGTATCACCAGTTTCAGGAATATCTTCCAATACATTCAAGTCTTTTAGTCCAACAACCTCAACAGTAGCTGGTAAAAGACTATTAATCTCGTCAACCTTACCTTGATTACTTGAGGCGAAACAGATTTTCATTATTGTTTTTCTACTCTTTCGGGAAATAGATCAAAAACTAATACAGCATTTCGAGGGATCAAATAGCTTGGAGTTGAAGCGCCATATGCCAAATCAGACGGTATGATTATCCTTGCTGTGCCTCCTACATTCATTTTATTGAATGTAGCAGAGACACCATCACTAAAGCCAGTAATAAATCCTCTAACAGACCATCCTGATTGCGTATAAGTAATCGACGAAGCTTGATACACCTTTGAGTCAGGGAATAATGGAATCGTATCGCTTTCAAACAATGCAGGGTTTTCTTTATAGTATTGATTGAGAGAATCACCGACTTTCTGAACGGAAGAATCAAAGATGGTTCCATCTAGCAACATTCCTGTATATCTGAATCTTACTTCATCACTTTCATCAATGCAGTTTTCACCACATTCAATATCCTCGCTTCTCCCGCCATCATCAAGTATAATGTAGCGCACACCTGACTCTGTAGTGTCCACGCCAGTGAAATTATTCTCAATGATATAGTCTTCTATTAAAGCTATATCTAGTGCTCTTTGAACATCAGGATCAGCCCTTGGTTCTACTTCAGCACCTCCGCAGGAAATAAGTAGAGCAGTAATAGAGGAAATAAATAGAAATTTAAGATAGTTCATTTTGACTTTATTGGCTTATTCTCCTACTTTAACAAGCTCTACATCAAAAACCAATATAGAATTCGGCTTAATGACAGGGCCTGATCCTCTTGTTTTGTAACCAAGAGAACTAGGTAGATATAATCTTGCTTTTGATCCTTCATTCATAAGTGCTAGACCTTCATTCCACCCATCAACAACATTTCCTCCCAAAGGATACGAATATGGCTCATATGGTCTATTTGGATTGTATAGTCCTTGCTCTTGGGCAACTTCTTTGATTGAGGTGTCAAAGTAGGCACCATCCAAAATCCATCCAGCATAGTGAACGCTGATCATCTGACCTTGCTCTGGTTTTGGTCCATTACCTTCCTCCATAATGATATATCGTAACCCACTCTCTGTTGTAGTTGCTTCAATATTATTCTCAGCCATATACTCATCTAGTATTTTAGCATCGATCGTAATTTGTTTTGCAGATTGTGCGTCTGCTTTTTTCTGCATCATTTCATAGTATCCAGATTCCGTTAGCTGATCTAGATATGCTAGTCTAAACTTAATTTGGCTAGCTGGAGGAATAGAATCTGGTAGTGGAGCTTTGAAAGTTTCTTCAAAAAGGGAAGAAGCGGTGATTTCAAAATGGACGCTATCTCCTGTTTTTAATTTTGAGAAAATGGGATAAAGTTGACCAAGATTAGCGGCAGCTTTTTCATCAATTTTAAGTGGTAATGGATTGCTAGGATCAACTTTCATCAATTCCTTTCCATCCTCTGTAGAGTAGCTCATATAAAAAATAGAGATTAATGAATCTACTGGAAGTGCCCCCTCTCCTTGCTTCACATACACAACCTCAGTTCCACTTTCTGTGGTGAATGATGTGTTGCTACTTGAACATGCAGCCATTACTATTGCTATACCTACGTATAATACCTTTTTCATTATCTAGTTTTTAAAACGTTTTTTTCTACGAGTTCTTTGAATTTTTCTTCCGTTTCTTTTAGCGAAAGGTCTGAAGTGCCACCTGATGCATTCTTATGACCTCCACCATTAAAATATTCTTCCGCGAATTTATTAACAGCTACATCTCCAACGCTTCTAAATGATAATTTTATTTCATCATCTCTTTCTATAATAATGGCAGCCATTACAATGTTCTTAATTGACAGTGCATAGTTGACCAATCCTTCCGTATCTCCTTGTTTAAGATTGAAATTCTCAAACAGGCTTTCGTCAATCACGAAGTGGGCTACTCTGGCCAGTTCGTTTACTTCCAGTTTTTGAGAGAGGGCATGACCTAGAAACTGTAAGCTTTCAAGTGAATTAGTGTCATAAATATGGCGACTTACTTTATTCGCTTCCACTCCCAAGTCAATTAACTCAGCTACTATATGATGAACCTTCGCTGTTGTATTTGAATGCTTAAAAGATCCAGTATCCGTCATAATGCCAGCATACAGGCACTCCGCTATTTCTTTGGTGATTACTTCCTTACCTTCATAGCTACAAATGAGGTCGAAAATTAACTCTGCGGTTGCGGCTGCTTTGCCATTCCAAAAGTTGAAGTCAGAATTTATTTCAGGGTTTAGGTGATGATCAACCAAGGCAACTTTTGCACTTGCTTTTTCCACTACATCCTCCATTTTTTTTATGCGCTTAAATCCGGAAAAATCTAGGCAAAAAATCAAATCACTTTTCTGAATGTACTCATCAGATAGATCTGAGTTCTCCTCATAGTTGATTACTTCAGAATTTCCAGGCATCCATTCTAAAAAGTCAGGATAACTAGTAGGAACAATCACTTTGATGTCATGTCTTTCTTTTTTGAGGAAATGATACAAACCTAAGGATGACCCAAGCGCATCTGCATCTGGGTTGGCATGAGTAGTGATAATAATTTTTCTGGGAGTCTTAAGAAAATCTTTGAGAGCCGCAGTATTCTTCATAAAGATGCCTGATTGGCAAAAAGTAAGCGACAAAATTAGCAAGATTTATAAAACATAGTGTTGTATCTATGATTGAGTTATTTTTGCGCCGATTTTAAAGCAAAAACAAGAAAATAATAAAATGGCAGGAACTACAACTTTTACAATGATTAAGCCAGATGCTTTCGGAGCAGGTAACTCTGGTGCAATAATAAAAATGATTGAAGAAGCTGGATTCAGCATCAAGGCGGCTAAAATGACTCAACTTTCAAGTGAGAGAGCTGGTCAATTTTATGAAGTGCATAAAGAAAGACCTTTCTATAATGATTTGGTTTCATATATGTCTTCAGGACCAATCATTGCAATGGTTTTGGAAGGTGACAATGCTGTTGAGTCTTTCCGCAAATTAATTGGAGCAACTAATCCAGCGGATGCTGAGGAAGGAACAATCAGAAAAATGTTTGCTACTTCTATTGAAGCGAATGCAGTACATGGTTCAGATTCAGATGAAAATGCAGCTATCGAGGCTGGATTCTTCTTTGCGAGAACTGAGAGATTCTAATTTTAAGATGATCATTTAAGCCCCATGATCAATCTTGATCATGGGCAATTTTTACTCCTTCGTCTTTTCGTTCTATCCAGAAATTGTTGAAGCCTTCTCCCACTTGAATGGCAATTTGCTGCATTTGTAGCAATTCAAGAATAGAGAGAAAATTGAAAATCACCAATATACGTTCAGGTTTCTCAGCTACTAAATCAGAGAAAGCCATTCTTTTCCCATAGACAAGTCTTTCCATCAGAGCCGACTTTTGCTTGGCGATCGTATATGGATATTGTACTACTTGATGAGTGGGTTTGTTTTGCTCAAATTCATACCGCTTCAATACCTTTTGAAAGACTTTCATCATCTTGTAAAGATCCAAGTCTTGCATTTCGGACTCAACATTAATTGTTTCTGCAAGCTTCTTTATTTCCTTACTGAGGTTCCCTCTCTTTTCTTTGCTAAGCCTTTCAGCTTCCATTTCAGCTAAAGTGGATATGACTGACTTGTACTTTTTATATTCTAGTAAGTGTCTCACTAGCTCCTCTCGCGGATCTAATTCATTTCCTTCTTCATCTATTACTGGTCTTGGGAGTAACATTTTTGCTTTGATACGCATCAACGTGGCAGCAACTAAAATGAACTCGCTTGCTACTTCTACATTTAATTGCTCTAAGTCAGTTACATAGTCTAGGAAGTCGTCAGTGATTTTGGCTATAGGAATATCATAAATATCCAACTCATCCCTTTCGATGAAGAAAAGTAATAGATCAAAGGGGCCTTCAAAGAGGGGAAGCTTAATTTCAAATTTATCGGAAGTAGCCATGGTTCAAAATTAGAGACATTAAGGTAAATTCAAATAAATTACCATCTTTCAAATGTGTAACTTCGCCGATTGAATAGTTAATTACATAAGACATTGCAGACCAAACAATGTGATTGGTAGATCGTTGAGAATAAATAATTTTTAATACATGGAAATCAAAGCAGGACCACTTTTAGGAAATATCAATAGTCCAGACGACTTAAAAAAACTAGAGGAAAGGCAACTTGCTCAGGTTTGTCAAGAGCTGCGAGATTACATTATTGATGTAGTTTCCGTGTATGGTGGCCATTTTGGAGCTAGTTTGGGCGTCACGGAACTCACAGTGGCCCTTCATTATGTTTTCAATACTCCTAATGATCAGCTGATTTGGGACGTGGGACATCAAGCCTATGGTCATAAAATATTGACGGGTAGACGTGAACAATTTCATACAAATAGAAAGTATAATGGACTATCTGGATTTCCTAAAAGATCTGAAAGTGAGTACGATGCTTTTGGTGTAGGTCATTCTTCTACATCTATATCTGCGGCGTTGGGTATGGCAGAGGCTTCAATGCAGAAAAATGATTCAGAAAAACAGCACATTGCTGTTATTGGAGATGGTGCAATGACTGGAGGATTAGCATTTGAAGCAATGAACCATGCTGGAGTGTCAAATTCAAATTTGCTTATTGTCTTGAATGATAACTGTATGTCCATTGATCCAAATGTCGGCGCATTGAAGGATTATTTAACGGATATTACTACAAGTCAGACCTATAACAAATTCAGAGATGACATTTGGAAATTACTAGGCAAGGTCAGCAAGTTTGGTCCCAATGCACAGGAGATAGCTTCTAAAGTAGAAAATAGTGTTAAGTCTTTATTCTTAAAGCAAAGTAACCTTTTTGAATCTCTCAATCTCAGATATTTTGGCCCTGTAGATGGACATGATGTCAATCACATGGTTGACGTGATGAACGATCTGAAAAAAATACCTGGACCTAAGATTCTTCATTGCCTCACGGTAAAAGGAAAAGGATATGCGTTGGCAGAAAAGGATCAAACCAAATGGCACGCTCCAGGCACTTTTGATAAAATTACTGGTGCCATAAATAAGAAGAAATTTGATATTCCACAGCCTCCAAAGTATCAGGATGTATTTGGTCATACCTTGGTGGAGTTAGCGAAGAAAAATGAAAAAATAGTTGGCATAACACCGGCTATGCCATCTGGTTCTTCTATGAAAATAATGATGGATGAAATGCCTGATAGAGCATACGATGTGGGAATTGCAGAGCAACATGCTGTCACTTTTTCTGCGGGACTGGCCACTCAAGGATTGACTCCTTTTTGCAATATCTACAGTACGTTCATGCAGCGTGCATATGATCAGGTCATTCATGATGTTTGTCTTCAAAAATTACCAGTAGTATTCTGTATGGATAGAGCTGGAGTTGCGGGAGCTGATGGCCCTACGCATCATGGAGCATATGATATCGCATTCATGAGGTGCATTCCACATATGGTAATAGCTGCACCATTAAATGAGGAAGAGCTGAGAAATATGATGTTTACAGCGAGTGAATATGACGGACCTATTTCCATACGATACCCAAGAGGGAATGGTGTAATGCCTGATTGGAGAACACCAATGAGAAAAATGAAAATTGGGAAAGGTCAGAAAATAGCAGAGGGTGAAAATGTAGCTATTTTGACTGTAGGTCATATTGGGAATTATGCTTTAAGAGCCTCTGAAGATCTAAAGAAGGAAGGGCTACAGCCAGCTGTATTTGATATGAGATTTGTAAAGCCTTTGGATGAAGAGCTACTCAAAGACATATTTGCTGAATTTGATAGAGTAGTAACTGTAGAAGACGGATGCTTAATGGGTGGTTTTGGTTCTGCTGTTCTTGAATTTGCAGCTGATAATAACTATCAAGTCCAAATAAAAAGATTAGGTATTCCTGACAAAATTGTGGAACATGGTGAACAGTCTGAATTGCACAAAGAATGTAATTATGATGCTGAAGCCATAAAGAACGCGGTTCGAGAATTTGCCTCATCATTTGAATCAGTGAAGGCATAGATTCTTTAAAAGAAACAACGGATTCTCTGAAATTTTATTTAGCTTTTGATTGTAAATGAAAACCTCCGTCAATTATATGACGATTGTTTTTGCATGTGCTTTTATCCTTGGTTCATGTCAGCAATCATCACAAAGCCAACAAAATCCGAAACCGGAAAGGGAAGAATATATCCATGATTTTGATCTAGATAAGATTAAAGAAAGAGGCTATCTAGTAGCCTTAATGGAAAATAGTTCTACAGGACTTTTTGTCTACAAAGGGAAAACAATGGGTTATGAATATGAGCTGTTGAAGAGGTTTTGCGATGAACACAATTTGGAACTAAGATTTAATATTACTCAAAATATTGGAGAAGCATTCAATAAGCTTAACACAGGAGATGGAGATATTCTAGCCTATAACCTAACGGTTACCAAAGAGCGAAAGAAAAAGATAGGATTTACCCACTACCATAGTCTCCAAAATCAAGTCTTAATTCAGCGTAAACCGAAAAATTGGCGAGATTTAAAATTGCATGAAATTGAAGCTAAACTGATAAGAAACCCTGTTGATTTGATTGGCAAAGAAGTAGTAGTGAGACCGTATTCATCTTATTATGATCGCTTGGTTAATTTATCAGATGAGATAGGTGGAGACATAATAATTGTCCCTGGAGAAACCAACTCAGAAACAGAACAATTGATTGGGATGGTAGCTAAAGGAGAGATTGATTTAACGGTAGCCGAAGAGGATGTTGCCCTAGTCAACTCAAAATACTATTCTAATATTGATATAAAAACAGCTATTAGTTTTCCTACACAAATAGCATGGGGAGTACGAAAAAATGCAACATCACTTCAGTCTGAGCTAAACGATTGGATTCTACGCATGAGGAGAACCACTGACTATTATGTGATTTATGACAAATATTTTAAAAGCTCAAAATCATCATTAAGAAGGTCAAGGAGTCAGTATTCCTCCATAGGGGGAGGAGATGTTTCACCTTACGACTCTTTAATTAAAGAAGCCGCAGAAGAGTTAAACTGGGATTGGCTTTTATTGTCAGCACAAATTTTCAGAGAGTCAAAATTTGATAAAAATGTAGAGTCTTGGGCAGGAGCTG
Organism: Ekhidna sp.; assembly: GCA_045106975.1. Lineage (GTDB taxonomy): Bacteria > Bacteroidota > Bacteroidia > Cytophagales > Cyclobacteriaceae > Ekhidna. Next base: position 9,806 of record JBGCFL010000231.1, read on the forward strand.
TGGGGCTGATGCAAGTCTTGCCAAGAACAGGTAGGCAATATGGAGTAAGTGACTTAAAAGACCCAGAAAAGAACATATACGCAGGAAAAGAACAGTTGCTCTGGCTTCAAAGACAGTGGGATAAAGAGGTGCAAGATGAGGATACAAAGTTGAAGCTAGTGCTAGCTTCTTACAATGTTGGTTTAGGTCATGTTCAAGATGCTGCAAGACTTGCAGAGAAGTATGGTAAAGATCCTAAAAAATGGGAGAGTATTAAGGAGTTCTTACTTAAGAAATCATACTCTCAGTATTATAAAGATCCGGTGGTTCAGTACGGCTATTGCAGGGGATCAGAGCCAGTTGAATATGTGAAAAAGATTTTGGATAATTACGAGAACTACAAGGCGCTATTATCGGAGGATACTGAGCCTGTTATATGACTTAGGTCAATTTGTTATGTCAAAATAGTCAGTTTCTTCACACCTTAAGTTTTTATCTAATCCTATATTTGTTGAACATTCAAATTCATCACCAATGAAATCCCAACAAGAGATCCTACTAGAAGAGTACTCTAAGGTCAGAAATTCAAATTTAGGCTTAGATCAGTTTACTTACATACTCAAAATATATCCTTCTCTCTTGGTCTGTATGAGTGATGGTAAGTTAGATAAAGAAGAATGGGACGGTGTTTTGAATATATCCAAAGGGCTAGCACTTCTCTATCTTGATCAAATACCAAACTCATCTGGCGAAAAAATAGAGACTCTTTTTAGAACCGAATTCAGGTATCTATTGGAGAATATTGATAAGTGGGAGAAAAAATTCTTGAACACCCTGAAATCTTACCTTGACGAAAATAAAGGTGAAAAGGAATTCGTTTATGAAGCAATGTACCTTTTTGCAAACGCCGCTGATGGCATAGGTAGTGAAGAACAAAAGGCAATTGATCAACTATCCTCTAGACTTTCTTTAGAGCATTAAATCGTTCTATCACTTTCTTGAAATCAACGCTATCTGAATTTTTGGATAAAAATTCATCCATTACCTGACGCTGTATTTTACCTAATCGTAAAGCCTCCGAATAAGGCATATGTGAAAATGTAACCATGCTATAGAGAGGAATCCAATCGTTGGGATACGCTTCTTGAATTTGTCTTTCCAGTTGCTTCTTTTTCAAGAATTTGTTATCTCCCACATGATCCCTCATCTCTATAAAATTATAGAGCGCCAATTCGGAAATGGCATCTGCATCTTTCTTTCTGGAAGTTGAATAGGAAGGTAAAAGGGTATCCCAATCAAAGTCAAATTTCTCGGCCATTTCAACGAATAAGCTCACATCTTCAAAACCAGAATTCATCCCTTGACCGTAAAATGGAACAATCGCATGGGCTGCATCTCCGATGATGATACTTCTATTCTTATTCCATGGATCACAGGCTATTGTTACCAGTGATGAAGTTGGGTTACGCTCAAATTGATCAACAATGTTGGGAATTAGCTCACAGGCATCTGGAAAATAGGACTCAAAAAATTTCTTTACTTCTCCTTCTCCTTTCAAAGAATTAAAAGACGGATCGCCATCAAAAGGAAAAAATAATGTACATGTAAATGTCTTATCATTATTTGGTAGCGCTATGAGCATGAAATTACCTCTAGGCCAGATATGGAGGAAGTTAGGTTCAAGACCGAATTTTCCATCAATTGGTTCTATCGATAATTCCTTATATCCATGCTCTATATAGTGCTGAGAATAATTGAATCGATCACTCAACTGCATCTTTTTGCGAATCGCAGAAAATGCACCATCCGTGCCAATTATTAAATCACTTGAAATAGATTTTCCTCCAGTGAATGAAATTGTGTTTGAATCAAAATCAACGTCTTCACATTTGTGATCAAACAAAACCTCTACACCTGCTTTTTCAGCTTCCTCTATTAGTAGTTCATTCAATTTAGCTCTAGATACAGAGTTTATGTATTGTTCATCTTTCCCATAAGACTGAAAGGAAGTGTTATTATCTGTATCATGCATCATTCTTCCATGCATTGGAATCAGGTAGGGCTCAATCTTATCAAAGATATTCGCCATTTTTAAGGGCTTTATTCCTCTATCACTCAGTGCCAAGTTAATAGATCTTCCCTCTGCAATTTTTGATTTTCTAGGATCGGATCTTCTTTCAAAAATTTGAACAGCAAATCCCTTTTGCTTTAGCAGCAGAGCAACTAAAGAACCAACTAACCCTGCGCCAACGATCGAAATTTTATCTTTCACTTTCTAAAGCTTCTTTTAGTATTTCAATAAAGTCATAAACATCTTGAAATGAATTATACAACGGAACTGGGGCCACTCTTATCACATTTGGCTCTCGCCAATCCATGATCACTCCCTTAGAAACAATGGTGTCAAAGACACTCTTTCCATGATTTTTCAGAAAAAGTGAAAGCTGACACCCTCTTTCTTCTGGGTTAGAAGGCGTAATGATTTTGATATTCTGTTTTAGCAACGAGGATTCGTGAATAAGCTCTTCCATATATCCAGTAAGAAGAACACTTTTAGCTCTCATTTTGTGAATATCTGCTTTTTTAAACACCTCAAGAGAGGCTAAATGAGCAGCTTGAGACAAAATATTAACATTACTTAGTTGCCAGCCGTCAACTGATTGTATAGGATTGATTTCGTTATTCATCTTAAATCTAGCCTCTGCATCATGTCCCCACCAACCAGACATCCTAGGAATTGTTTGATCTTTTCCATGCTTCTCATGAATAAACAAACCTCCAACTCCTCCTGGTCCTGAATTGAGGTATTTGTAACTGCACCAGACAGCAAAGTCAATACCATCATCATGAAGGCTCATAGGAATGTTCCCAACAGCATGAGCCAAATCAAAACCTGCATGTGCTCCAACAGCATGTGCGGCTGCAGCAATAGATTTCATGTCAAAGTACTGCCCCGTGTAATACTGAACACCAGGAAACATTACTAGGGCAAGTTCAGCACCCAGTTCATCGATTTTGTTAGTGATTTCTTTTGTTGATAAATACTCTGAGCCATCGACAGTTTCCAATTCAACTAAATTTTCAGAGGCATCAAATCCATTCACTACTATTTGAGAATGGGTAGCATAAAAGTCGGAAGGAAATGCTCCTTTTTCAATTAGAATTTTGGTTCGTTTTCCCTCAGGTCGATAAAAAGAAGTGAGAGCCAAATGAAGATTGGATGTCAGGTTATTCATTGCTACCACTTCATGCTCCTTAGCTCCAAGGATTTCGCTTAGCGCTTTTTTAGCATTAGAATGATAATCAACCCATGGTTTATTCCCAGTGAAATGACCTTCTACCCCATGATCTTTCCAGTTCTTTAATTCCTCTAAAAGCACATTTTCGGTAGTTTTTGGTTGTAGTCCTAGAGAGTTTCCACATAGATAGATGCTATCTCTGTCATTTCTTTTTGGAATATGAAATTGGTTTCTGAAATCAGCTAATTCATCTGACTTATCTAATTCTTGGGCTTTTTGAGCTTGATTTTTCAACGTTCTTCTTCTATTAAACTAAACTTGAATAAAATCTAAATAATTAACCTAGTTGATTAATCTGTAAAACGGGGATCCGTTTCCATCTTTTCACCGCAATTATCGCAAGTTCTCAGTTCTTCGGAGTTAAAAAATTCTCTAAATCTTGGTTGAAAATCTTGCTCTACATCTCGCAGTGGGAAATAAGTCTCATGAAGCTTGTTATTACAATGGTCACAAAACCACATCAACCCATCTGTATGTCCTTCTTCTCTTTTTCTCTCTATGACTAAGCCAATAGA